>DATLIO010000068.1:0-2496 GCA_035539355.1 Luteolibacter sp. | reverse complement strand
GATCGCCCTCCTCCACCCACTGCAAAACCACCCCACGGCGGCACACGCCATCCCGGCAAACCCGCCCATCCACCAACCGGTGTCCGTCGCCCAAATACAGATGACCACCACGACCGCCGCGGCGAACATCGGATGCCGCGCACAAAAATTCACCGCTGCCCGCCTCATCAATTCCGCAAAATTAACGCGGAATCATCTTCGACGGAAACAACCGATTTATCGGCAACTTGTTGCCGCTGAATTCGTCACGCCGCGCCCCAATCCCGCAGCTTGTGCCGCGCGTTCATCGCATGCCGCGTTTCCGGAAATTCCCGGATCACCCGCTGCAACGCCGCCACCGCCTGCTCGCGCTCGCTGACGTCTTCGTTCCAGATTTCCGCCAGCCGGAAGAGAAAGTAAGCCGCGTCGTCATCCGGCCACTCCTTCGAATCCAGCGCCTCTTTCAACGTCGCGATGGCTCCCTGCGGATCGTCCAACTGCTGCCTCTGGATCTTCGCGATCTCGATCCACGGCATCCGGTCCTCCGGATGTTCCGCCGCCACTTTCCGGAAAGCCGCGACCGCCCCTTCATGGTCGCCCTTCGCCAGCAACGCCCGCGCTTCCCGGCCGGGAGCATCCTCCAGCTCCGCGTTGCTGCCATACATCCCCTCCGCCATCCGGCCGGCCCAGTTCGGCAGCACGAACACCACGAACAAAATCCCCACGAACCCCGCGCCGAAAATCACCAGCAGGATGCCATTGAACGTCCGCGATCCTTCCAGCTCCTGGATTTTCCCACGCACCGCATCGATCCGCGATTCCGGATCGCCCTCTACCTGCAGCGCCTCGATCCGCTTCTCCAAGCCCCCGATCTCCCTCCCCGAACGCTCGTAAAGAAGCCAGCTCACGCCGAGAAGCAGCAATGCCACCAGCAGAACGACTCTTTTCATCCCACCAACCTGCGACAATGACCGTCGCCTGTCATCATGGAAATCAGAGCCGCTTCGCGTTCCGGCCCTCGTCGATCAGCTTCCAGAAGTGCTTCGATTTCGCCAGCTCCTCATCCTCGCCGACCGGCATCTTCGACCGGAACAGGAAATCCGAGAACGTCCCCTTGTGCAGCACGCGGTGGACGATCACCGAGCCGTCCTTCACCGAGAAATAGATCCGGTAATCCTTCGCCCGGAAACGGTAGAGCACCTTTCCATCACGCTCGATCTTCCCGAAACGGTCGCCGTTCAGCGTCTGCAGATCCTCTTCGGAAACCTTGAACTCCTCCAGCAATTCGAGCTGCTCGAGGGTCCCCAAAGCGGAGATCTCCGCGGCGCTGATTTCATTGAAAACGATCTGAAACACCCCGGCAGCGTTCAGAATCCGGAAACCAGAAGCAAGACCAAGAATCCCGGGCCGCACCACACCTGCCAATTTCTTCCCTCTTTCTTGATTCTTCCTTCCGGATTCTAAAGGCTCCCACCCATGCGCTGCTTTTACTCCTCGGAACTCGAACTCGCCCTTCCGGACGGGCATCCGTTCCCGATGGAGAAATTCCGCGTCTCCAAGGACATGCTGCTCGAAGGCGGCATCCTCAGGCCGGAGGAGATCATCGAGGTCACCGCGGCCGACACGCATCTCCTCCAGCGCGTCCACGACCTTTCCTACATCGCGAAAATCCAGTCCGGCGCGCTCGATCGGAAGGAGCAGATCCTTCTCGGCCTCCCGGTCACCACGAAACTCTACACCCGCAGCACGACCGAGGTCGAAGCGACCCGCCGCGCCTGCCATGCCGCGCTTGAGGAAGGCGTCGGCGTCTGCCTCGCCGGCGGCACCCACCACGCGTTCAGCGAACACGGCGAAGGCTACTGCGTCTTCAACGACATCGCGATCGCCATCCGGGATCTCCAGGACAAGCAGCCGAACATCAGGATCATGGTCGTCGACACCGACGCCCATCAGGGCAACGGCACCGCCGCCATCCTCGGAAACGATCCGCGCGTCTTCACCTACTCGATCCACGTCGGCAAAAACTACCCGACCAAGAAAATCACCGGCTCGCTCGACGTGGAGACCATCCGCTACGTCGAAGGCGAAATGTATCTCCAGCAGCTTTTCGGCACGCTCGCCAAAGCGCTCGATGACTTCGCACCCGATCTCGTCATCTGGATTTCCGGCGCCGACAACCACCGCAACGACCGCTTCGGCCAGATGCACCTCTCGCTGAAGGACATCCAGCGCCGCGACGAAGTCCTGTTGGGCGCGTTCATCAAGAACCGCATCCCGGTCGCGATCCTCTACGGCGGCGGCTACAACCGCCAGCCCGAGTTCACCGCCAAGCTGCACCGCAACACCATCGCCACCGCGAAACGCCTCGCCGCCCAATACCGCGGCCTTTGACCCATGTAGCGGCGGTGCGTGACCGTCGCTGGCTTTTCCCGGGCAGCTACCCCCCACTTCGGAAGTGGGGGTACCCACTTCAGAGGTGGGGGTACCCACCTCGGAGGTGGGTACCCCCACCTCTGA
>DATLIO010000067.1:0-2690 GCA_035539355.1 Luteolibacter sp. | reverse complement strand
ACGCTGGAGGATGTCGCGAAAGTGACACAGAAGATCGCTGTCAGGCAGCTGCTTCATCCGGAGCTTGATCTGGTGGAGGTGCGGGTGGATGCGTCGGTTTTCATCGAAGGATCCTTGGAAAAGCTCGCGGACAAGAGCAGTCCCGCATTTTACGATCTGAACCGGAGGGAGCTGGAAAGCATCCAATTGGACAGGGTCAGCCGGGCCGTCCGGCGTCTCTCGGATGCGGAGCCGAAGATCTACCGCGATGATGTCACCCGGCTGCTGATCGGTTTGATGGCGACGGAGCAGCTGGATTTCTACGGCGATGTTTCCAAGGCGTTGCTGGTTTGGGCGGAAGATCCGTCCCAGGCAAGCGCCGCGGCGATGATGCGGTTGAAACGCCTTCACGAAGAGGAGAAACGGATTCCGCCGGAATTGGTGGAGCTGCTCGCTGCCACGAAAACGGCGGCGGCCCTGCCCATTGTCAGGAAACTGTGGGAAAAGGATTCCACGGATTGGGAGCGTCTTTTCGGTCAGTTCGGGAAAGACGCGGAACCGGTGCTTCTCGAGGGATTCGAGGATCTGGAGATCATCCTGAAGCATTCCGCCGTCAGGATCCTCGGGCTGGTCGGCACGAAAGCCAGTATCCCCGCCTTGGAAAAATCACGCACCAAAGGCGGGACGGAGATCAACGTCCTGATCGACCAGACGCTCAAAGCGATCGAGTCGCGGGGCTGATCCGGTTCAGCCCTGATCCGGCAGATCGCGCAACTGCCGTTCCCAGATGAAGCGGCGGAAGAGCACCTTGACCGCCGCGGTGAGGGGGACGGCCAGCAGGGTTCCGACGAATCCGCCCAGCACCAGGGACCAGAACAGCATGGAGAAGATCACGGTGAGCGGGTGGAGGCCCACGGAATCGCCCACGATCTTCGGCGCGGTGACCAGCGAGTTGATCTGTTGGACGACCACGAAGATCACAACGACTCCGCCGACATAGGCCCATGGCGAGAGATCGAAAGGTAGCTCGGCGTTCTGCGCATGGAGATAGGCGATGATGCAGGCCGGGATCAGGCAGAGGATGTTGCCGATGTAAGGAATGACGCCGAGGATCGCCATGAAAATGCCGATCAGGAAACCATACGGGAGACCGTAGATCTGGAGCGCGATGCCCACGAGGATGCCATCGATGGCGGCGACCAGAACCTGACCGCGGAAGAAGGAAATCAGGTAGCCGTTGATTTCCTGGAGGGTGCCGACGAGTTCGGTTTTGAACCGCGATGCCTTGAGTGGCACATAGTGATGCCATTGTTTCCGGATGGAGGCGGAATCCTTCAGAAAGAAGAACAGGTAGACCGGCACCATGATCATCCCGAGCACGAGGCCGAAGAAGCCGAAGATTTTCGTCGAGCCGGTGGTCAGCCAGCTTTTTCCGGTTTGGAGGATTTCGCCCTGATATTTGAAAAGCATGCGGCCGGCGCGGGTGCGCCAGAAAAACTCCATATCGGTCGGTTCCGGGGCGCCGTTGAGATAAGTGATCGGTTCTCCGCCGTCCGTCGTTTCGGTCAATGCCCAGCCGAGCGGTCCGGAACGATGTTTGATCCGGAGGCCATGGAGTGAGCGGGCCAATGCGGATCCCAACTGCTTGTCGGTGTCCGTTTGCGGATCTTCCGGGGTGGCGTCAGCCGCGGGCGTGACGGGGGCGGGCGCCGAAGGTGCGACGACTTGGCCGACTTTCGCCGCGGGTTTGACGAAATCCTTGAGAATGCCGCTGCCGCGTTGGATGCCCGGCAGGACGGCCCAGACGAGCAGCGAAGCGGCGCAGAGAATGGCGATGAACACCACGACCACGGACCACAACCGGCTGAGTCCGCGGTTTTCGATCAGGCGGACGACGGGGTCGAGGAGGTAGGCGATGATGCCCGCGACGATGAGCGGGATGAGGACCGGTTGGAGAAATCCGAAGATCTCCCCGAGCAACCAGACGAGGCCGACGATGAGGGCTCCGAGAACGAGGATGGAAATGCCGGTGACGGCGTTCCAGATCGTCTGTTGCTGGAAACGGGTGGGTTGACGCATGGCGGTCGGTTGACCCGTGATTTCCTATCACCGGGTCGTTGGACGCCCAATGAGAAAATCGGACGGGTTTTTCACTGCCCCGTGTGCTGCTTCGCGATCTTGTCGAGCACGCCGTTGACGAAGCGCCGTGAATCGGTGGTGCCGAAACGTTTCGCCAGTTCGATGCCTTCGTTGATCGCCACTTTCGTCGGAATCCCGGCGTGAAGCAGTTCGTAGGTCGCGAGACGCAGGATCGCGCGGTCGACGGGATCGATCCGCTCGGGTGCGAAGTTATCCACCACCGAGGCGAGGGTTTCGTCGATCGATTCCTTTTTCGCGAGGATCTGGTCGACCAGTTCGTCGGAACTGGCGCGCAGCTCGGCGATATCCGCTTTCGATTCGCGGAGACGGCTGAGATCGGCTTGTTCGGGGAATTTTTCCGGAGTTTCCACCATGCGCAGCCGATCGGAAATCCGCTGGAGGCGGCGGATGGTCGCGGTGATCGCTTCCAGCTGGGGGCGGATCGCGGGGAAATCATCCACGCTGGTCAGGAAACGCGCACGCGTCACCGCCAGATCACGGTCGGTTGAGAAAAGGGCGGCGAGGGCTTTTCCGAAAGCATCAGCGACGGACGAATCGTTGTTGTCGTCCTT
>DATLIO010000066.1:0-3517 GCA_035539355.1 Luteolibacter sp. | reverse complement strand
CTGTCATCGTCCTCATGCCCGAAACCGCACGCCGACTGTCCGTTTTCTCCGAATCCGTGATCCGCGGCACCACCCGCCTCGCGAACCTCCACGGCGCGATCAATCTCTCCCAAGGATTTCCCGACTTCGATCCTCCGGAGGAAATCCTCGCCGCGCTCGAAACCGCGACCCGCGGCCCGCATCACCAATACGCCGTCACCTGGGGCGCGCCACGATTCCGTGAAGCGCTCGCCCAGAAAATCCACCGTTTCACCGGCCTCACCGTCGAACCGGACCGCCACCTGGTCGTCACCTGCGGCAGCACCGAAGCGATGATGGTCGCGATGATGACCGCCTGCAATCCGGGCGACAAGGTCATCGTCTTCTCCCCCTTTTACGAAAACTACGCCGCGGATGCGATCCTCTCCGGCGCGGAACCGATCTACGTTCCACTGCATCCGCCGTACTTCAACTACGACTCGACCGAACTCGCCGCCGCCTTCGCCCAGAATCCGAAGGCGATCATCGTCTGCAATCCATCCAACCCCACCGGCAAGGTCTTCACCCATTCCGAGCTTCTCGAAATCCTCCACTTCGCCGAAAAGCACGACGCCTTCGTCATCACGGACGAACCCTACGAACACATCGTCTACGAGCCCGAAGTCCACACCTACTTCAACACGCTCCCCGGCGCGTTCGAACGCACCATCGTCTGCAACTCGCTTTCGAAAACCTACTCGATCACCGGCTGGCGTCTCGGCTACGTCCACGCGGCACCGCACGTCATCGAGCAGGCGAAGAAGGTCCATGATTTCCTCACCGTCGGCGCCGCCGCGCCCCTGCAGGAAGCCGCCGTCGCCGGGCTGGAACTGCCCGACAGTTACTACACCGGCCTCCGCGAACTCTACACGGCGAAACGCGACATCTTCCTACACTATCTCCGACGTACTGGCCTCTCATTCACCGAACCGCAGGGGGCCTACTACGTCCTCGTTGACATCTCGCCCCTCGGTTTCAAGAACGACACCGAAGCCTCCGAGTGGTTCATCAAGGAGATCGGTGTCGCCGGCGTCGCCGGTTCCAGTTTCTTCCGCGAACCGGTGAACCACCTGCTCCGGTTCCATTTCGCGAAAAACGAATCCACCCTCCACGCCGCCGGAGAAAAACTGCTCGCCGTCCGTTCGAAACGCTGACGTCCTTCTCCCGCACATGTTCCGCAACGCCTTCCTTTTCCTGCTCCTCCCATCCCTCGCCGCGGCGGACACTTTCGAGGATCTCTGGAAGCTGCCGGTGCTTTACAAAAACCCGGACTCCGACGGACTCCGCGAATTCGCCCTCTCCGCGAACCTCCAATGGCAATGGGCGGACGGAGACAGCAACCAAGGAAACTTCGGCACCCGCGACCGTCCTGACGAAGTGCTCTGGGATGACGTCGAGATCCGGCGCATGGAACTCGGCTTCAAATCGCAGTGGGGCCCGAAAGTGAAGATCTCCGGCACCTTCGACGCGAATCCGGACGGTGCCCCGGCGGACCCGGATCTCGGCCAAGGCTTCTACCGCGATCTCCACGACTTCTCGATCGTCTATTCCCACTCGCCCGCCCTCAACATCGGCGCGGGAAAGATCACCACGAAATTCTTCACCTACGAAAACGCGACATCCTCCCGCGAGCTGATCGTTTTCGAACGAAGTATGCTGGTGGAAAACCTCATCTCGAAGGAACTGGCCGGCCTCTGGGTCTACGGCACGAAAAACCAATGGCTCTACGGAATGGCCGTTTACGCCGGCGACTATCAACGTGAGTTCCCCGAGTTCGACGCCGGATTCGTCACGCAGAGCACCATCGGCTACGATTTCGCCAAGTGCATCGGCATCGAAAAGGCCGCGGTGAAGCTCGACTACCAATTCAGTAGTTCCGCCGAAAACACCGGCAACCCCGGCCGCTTCGAACACGGGTTCTCATTCAACACGCTTTTCCAGGAAGGTCCGTTCACGCTCTACACCGACATGCTCGCCGGACTCGGCCGTGGCACACAGGGAGATGTTTTCGGGATCACCGTCACTCCATCATGGCACGTCACCGACGCCTGTGAACTGGTCTTCCGCTACCAGCACGCGAACGGCAGCGATGACGGACTCCAACTGCTTTCCCGCTACGAACGCCTCGCGCCGGAACTCACCGATTCCGGCCGCGGAACGGAATTCGACGCCGCCTATCTCGGCCTCAACTACTACGTTTATGGTCACAAATGCAAATTCATGGCCGGCACCGAGTTCCAGCACATGAACGGCGGCGCTGACGGTGGTTCCTACGATGGCTTCACCTCGCTCGCCGGCTTCCGTCTCAATTTCTGAGACCAACCGCTTTCACTTCCTCCCTCAGCAATCCGAGGAACTTCGCCAAAGCCGGATTCGTGTCACCCGCGTGCCAGCCCGCGCTGACCTGCCATCCCGCTTCACGATCCTTGATCGCGTGCAGCCGCACATCTTCAAGCCTGCTGCTCCAGAACGATTCCGGAATCACCGCGACTCCCAGCCCCGCACGCACGAGCGCGACCGCGGTCGTGAGTTCGGGCACCTGCTGGACGATCTTCGGATAAAAGCCGTACTTCCCGCAGACCATCAGCATGTGATGATGGAAACCCGGCGCGCGTTCCTCGGACAACGCGACGAACGGCACATCGCGGCAATCCTTCAACGTCGCGGTCGCCGGCAGACCCGACGCTCCCGATGAAATCAAAGCCAGCTTGTCCCTGACGACCGGCAACGTCTTGTAACCCGATGGCAGCGGCAGCCGCAGGAATCCGAGATCGATCCGCCCCGCTTCCAACGCACGCCGTTGCTCGTCCGTCGACATGTCGCGCAGACTCACCTCGATCCCCGGCGCGATCTCCCGCAGTTTCACGATCAGCCGCGGCACGAGCTCGAACGTGTGGAATCCGAAGCCGATGTTCAGCCGCCCCGCCTCTCCTTTCGCCGCACGCTTTCCGCGATCCATCAAACCATCGAACGATTGCAGCGTCAGCCGCGCGTCCTTGAGAAACCATTCGCCGAACGTGCTCAACGCCGTCCCCTTCTTCCCGCGGTCGAACAGCGCCGTCCCCAGTTCCTCCTCCATCCGCCGGACCTGCTTCGTCAACGCGGGCTGGCTGAGGTTCATCAGCTTCGCCGCGCGGCCGAAATGAAGTTGTTCGGCGAGCAGGACGAAGGATCGCAGTTCACGGATTTCCATAACCGAAGGTTATCACAGCCATGAATTCTTACCATTGGAAGAAATCAGCATGTTTTGGCACCCTTCTCCCGTGCCTCCACCACCCGCCGCCGAAGCCACGACTTTCGATCTCGACGAAAACAGCGTCGGGCGTCCGTCGCGCTGCCGTCTCGCCGCGTCGTTCCACTTCCTCGCCGACGGCATGATTTTCGGGACCTGGGCCGCGCTCATCCCGTTCTTCAAAGCGAAGTTCGCCGTCAGCGAAGCGACGCTCAGCATCGTCCTCCTCGCCATCGCCGCCGGGGCGATCGTCTCCATGCCCATCAC
>DATLIO010000065.1:0-6867 GCA_035539355.1 Luteolibacter sp. | reverse complement strand
GATTGACCATTGCCCTGACCGCCATTGGCAAGGATCCGAACTACTGGATGTGGCTTTTCGTCATTGGTGCGCTGCCCGCGTTCCTCGTCGCCACGATCCAGATGCGGATGAAAGAGCCGGATTCCTGGACCGAAGCGCGGGACCGCGCCACCGCCGCCGGGAAAAAATCCGGTTCCTACAAGGACCTTTTCAGCCATTCCACCTGGCGCCGACACGCGCTGCTCGGCATGATCCTGTCCTGTGCGGGCGTGATCGGCCTCTGGGGCATCGGCGTTTTCTCGACCGACCTCGTCGGCGACATCATTTCCCAAAGCCTCACCGCTTCCGGCAAGACCGTAGCCGAAGTCAACAAGGGCAAACAACTTTGGGGATCGCTCAACCTGCTGTTTTTCAACGTCGGAGCCTTCGCCGGCATGCTGGCCTTCACCCGCATCACGGAGAAACTCGGCCGCAAGAAAGCGTTCGCAATGTTCTTCATCGGTTCGCTTTTCATCACCGTTTTCGTGTTCCAGATGATGGGCAAACTGAACGGCCAGTGGGATATCCTCTGGATGGCGCCGCTGATGGGCTTCTTCCATCTCTCGGTTTTCGCAGGGTTTTCCATCTATCTGCCGGAGCTTTTCCCGACCCGCCTGCGCGCAACCGGTGTTTCGTTCTGCTACAATGTCGGCCGCTACGTCGCGGCTTCCGGTCCTTTGACGCTGGCCTATCTTGCGAAAAACCTCGCTGACAAAGCCGCGATCAAGGCCGCCGCCGCCAACCAGAGTGTCGCCCTCGCCAAAATCGACGCCTTCCGCGATGCCGCCTCGTGGATGTGCCTTATTTTCCTGCTCGGCCTGATCGTCCTGCCGTTCCTCCCGGAAACCAAAGGCAAGCCGCTGCCTGAAGACTGATTTCGGAATTGCGTCAAAACCCAACCTGCATAGAACCCGTCTCCATGCCCAAGTTCGCCAAGGTCCTCATCTGGATCGCCGTCTCCCTGCTCGGTGTCCTCGCCGTCGCCATCGCCGCCTTCCAGCGCGGCGAACCGGTCAACGCCCTCTGGCTCGTCGTCGCCGGCGCCTGCGCCTTCGCCGTCAGCTACCGCTTCTACAGCGCCTGGCTCATGGCGAAAGTCCTCGTCCTCGATGACCGCCGCGCCCCGCCGGCGGTCACCAAAGCGGACGGCAAGGATTACGTCCCCACCAACAAGTGGGTCGTCTTCGGCCACCACTTCGCCGCCATCGCCGGCCCCGGCCCGCTCGTCGGACCGGTTCTCGCCGCGCAATTCGGCTTCCTGCCCGGCACGCTCTGGATCCTCATCGGCGCCACCCTCGGCGGCGGCGTCCACGATGCGGTGATCCTCTTCTCCTCGATGCGCCGCGAAGGCAAATCGCTCGGCCAGATGCTCAAGGACGAGATCAACCCGGTCGTCGGCATCGTCGCCATGTTCTCGCTGCTGGCGATCATGACGATCATCCTCGCCGTGCTCGGCCTCGTGGTCGTGAAAGCCCTCGCCCACAGCCCTTGGGGTCTGTTCACCATCGCGATGACCATCCCGCTGGCGATGGTCATGGGTCTCGCCATCCGCGGCGGCATCGGCGTGAAGCCGGTCACCATCGTCGGCGTCCTCGGCCTGCTCGCCTGCGTGTGGGGCGGCAGCTACATCACTCCGGACACCGCCCTTTACAAGACGCTGACCTGGAATTCCGAGAAGCTCGCCTGGGCGATCATGATCTACGGTTTCTGTGCCTCGGTGCTGCCCGTCTGGCTGCTGCTCGCTCCCCGCGACTATCTCAGCACCTTCATGAAACTCGGCACGGTCGCGATCCTCGGCCTGTTCGTGATCGTCATCGCCCCGCCTCTGCAGATGCCTGCGGTGACTCCTTTCGTGAACGGCGGCGGCTGGGTCGTCCCCGGCCCGGTGTTCCCGTTCGTCTGCATCACCATCGCCTGCGGCGCGATCTCCGGTTTCCATTCGGTCATTTCCTCCGGCACCACGCCGAAGCTGCTCGAACGCGAGAAGCACATCCGCCTCGTCGGCTACGGCTCGATGGTCACGGAAATGATGGTCGCGCTGATGGCGATCATCGCCGCCTGCTCGCTGCATCCCGGCCAGTATTTCGCCATCAACACCGCCGCCATCTTCAACGACGAGCCGATGACCTCGGCCCACAACCAGAAGGCGATGGCCGATGCGGTCGCGAAAGTGAACTCCGTCAAAAAGCCCGACGGCACCCCCGCCTTCCCGGTCACCGTCGATGAGATGAAAACCATGGCGTCCGACATGCAGGAGCCGACGCTCATCGGCAAAACCGGTGGCGCGCCGACCTTCGCCGTCGGCATGGCCGTGATGTTCGACTCCGTCTTCAGGAAATTCGGCGTCGGCCACGGGCTGCTCGGCCTCTGGTATCACTTCGCCATCATGTTCGAGGCCTTGTTCATCCTGACGACCCTCGACGCCGGAACCCGCGTCGGACGCTTCATCCTGCAGGACCTGCTGGGGAATTTCTACAAGCCGCTCGGCAACACGAAATCCTGGGGCGCGAACATCCTGACCAGCGGCCTGCTCGTCGCCGGATGGGGTTACTTCCTCTATCAGGGAGCCATCGATCCGTCGGGCATCGCCGACAGTCTGTGGCCGCTCTTCGGCATCGCCAACCAGCTCCTGTCCGTCATCGCCTTCGCACTCGGCACGACCGTCATCATCAAGATGGGCCGCGCCAAATACGCATGGTGCACCGCGATCCCGCTCGCTTTCCTCGTCGCCGTGACCTTCACCGCCGGCACGATGAAGATCTTCTCGAAGAACGCCGCCGGCTTCCTGCCGAAAGCCGAAGCGATGAGCGCCCGCCTCGCTTCCGGAGTGATCGACGGAGTCGCCATGACGCCAGCCCAGATCAAGGCGACCGAAAGCGCCCTCTTCAACGCCCGCATGGACGTCGGCATCACCGCGATGTTCATGCTGCTCGTCGCGCTCATCGTCATCGGCTGCGCGCGCGAGTGGATCAAGATCCTCAGCGGCTCGAAGAAATCCGTGCTCCACGAAGGTCCGTATGTCGCCCTCACCGGCGAGAACGCCTGAGATAACTGATCTCTTAACAAGGAAAAGGCGCGGTGCGAACCGCGCCTTTTTCGTAAGGAGGAGGGACACTCTTGTCCCTCCATCTCTTCCCAAGGACGACAAGAGTGTCGTCCCCCCTTACTCCTCCAACGCCTTCTTCACCTCCGGAAACGTCACCTTCACCGAAGCATCCTTCGTCGGGTGCACCCCGTCGGCGACGTAGGCTTTGAACTGTTCCTCGTTCTCCGAGCGGATCTTCTCCCAGTTCTTGTTGTGGTCGATGAGCTTCAGCCCGCGCTCCGCGGCGACCTTGCGGTAAACCTCGTAGTAAGAGGCGAGGTCCGGACGGATCGTTCCGGAGCGATTGCCATTCGGCGCATCCCAGGCGGGATTCATCGTCTGCAGGATGATCTCCGTGCCGGGCAACGCCTTCCTGATCCGATCGATCATCTCGCCGAGATTCTTCCCGCACTGCTCCTGCGTCACAGCCCGCTCCTTGCCTTCGTGTTTGCCCGCATCGTTCACCGCGAATTCGATGAGGACCGTGTCCGGCTTTTTCGCGATCACGACTTCGTCGAGCTTCTGCAGGCCGACGATCGAATTCTTCCCGGATTGGCCGCTGTTCACGAAAGTGACCTTTGCTTTCGGATTCACCGTTTCGAGCCAGGCCTTCAACGCCTTCGTCCATTCACCGCCCGCGGTCAGACTGGTTCCATAAACGACGACCGTCTGGTCCTTGCCCGCCTTGAGATTGTCGATGAGCTGGGAAGCGGAGGACGAACCCGCCGCAACCAACGAAAGCATTCCGGCGATAAACAGAATCGTATTTTTCATAGGGATGGGATTTTTCATTTTTCGAGAGCCTTCTGCACCTCGGGGAAAGTCACCTTCACCGAAGCGTCCGCCGACGGATGGATGCCATCCGCCACGTAGGTCCTGAACTGCTCCTCGCTCTCCGAGCGGATCTTCTCCCAGTTCTTGTTATGGTCGATCAACAGCAAACCATGCTTCGCCGCCACCTTGCGGTAACCCTCGTAATAATCCGCCAGTTGCGGTCTCTTCGTCGCCGAACCATTCCCCTTCGGTGAATCCCACGCCGGGTTCATCGTCTGGATGATGATCTCCGTTCCCGGCAGCTCCTTCCTGATCCGTTCGACGATCGTCTCGAGGTTCTTCGCGCTGTCCTCCAGCGAAACCCGCTCCTTCTCGTCGTCATAAAGAAACGAATCGTTCACCGCGAATTCGATGAACACCGTGTCGGGCTTCTTCGCGATCACCGCTTCATCGAGTTTCGAAACACCGAGAAGCGAGTTCTTCCCTGACATCCCGCTGTTGATGAGCGTCAGCTTCGCCTCGCGGTTGATGCCTTCGAGCCAGTCCTTCGTCGCGCTCACCCACTTTCCTCCGGCCGTCAGGCTCGTGCCGTAAACCACCACCGTCTGCGGCTTTCCGGCTTTCAAATTATCAACCAGTTGCGAGGCAAATGCGGATGATGTGAAGACGAGCGAGGCCAGCGCGGCGGTCAAAAGCGGATTTCTCATGGGATTTGGATGATGCCACCCATTAGAATCGGCCATCCGTCCCCGTCGAGCGGGGATTTCGCCTCCCCCGCTCCGTTCAGGATCAACCGACCGGATCCAAAAACGGAAATCCCAAGACTTTTTCCCGCTTGCGGATTTTTCCCTTTGCCAAAACCGGGATCATCCCTTAGCACTCCCGTCCGCCTGAATAAACGGTGGTCGTAGCTCAGTTGGTAGAGCCCCGGATTGTGATTCCGGTTGTCGCGGGTTCGAGTCCCGTCGATCACCCCATCTTCCCTATTGGGAGCCGCACGTTACGGTTCCGGGCAGGGAGGGAGGAACCCCGGGAGACTGAACGATGCAGCCCTTAGAAAGCAGGATTCACTATAAATTCCGTAATTCGCTGTTGCTGGCGGAGGCTCTGACCCATCCCAGCCTGGCTTACGAATCCCAGCGGCCCCATTTCGACAACCAACGCCTCGAATTCCTCGGCGACGCGGTCCTCCAGCTCATCGTGACCGAAGAGCTTTTCCGGATGTTCCCGGACTTCACCGAAGGCAAACTGACCAAACTCCGCTCGCGCGTCGTCTCGCGCCGCGCCCTCGCCCGGTTCGCGATGGCGATCCATCTCGGCGACTACGTCCTTCTCGGAAAAGGCGAGGAAGCGACCGGCGGACGACGCCGTCTTTCCACGCTGGCGGATGCTTTCGAGGCATTGATCGGCGCGGTTTATCTCGACGCCGGCCCCGAACCCGCCACGAAGCTGGTGCTCCGGCTTTTCGAAAGCGAGATCGGCGCGATGGCCTCCAGCCCGGAAGAGCGGAACCCGAAAGGCGAACTGCAGGAGTGCCTCCAGGCCATCCATCCGCAGGCTCCCTCCTACCGGATCATCGGTGAAACGGGTCCCGACCATCGCCGGGTTTTCCAAGCCGAAGTTTCCTGGCGCGACAAGATTCTCGCGACCGGCAAAGGCAAAAGCAAAAAGGAAGCCGAAGCCCGTGCCGCCGCCGAAGCCCTCCGTTCCCGCGTCTGGGAGGACTGATCAATCGCCGCGGAGAATCCCCCGCCGCAACGCGTCGCTGATCGCCTCGGCACGTGTCGTCACCCCGAGTTTGCCGAAAATTTTCCGCAGGTGCTGCTTCGCACCGTCCTCGCTGAATCCCAGCACGCCGGCGATCTCCTTGTTCGTCAGGCCTTTCGCGACCAGATCGAGCACCTCGATCTCCCGCTTGGACAGCTCGGGTTGCGCCGCCCGCTCCCGGGCGAGGTTCGCGATCCCCTCAGGAATCCATTTCCCGCCGCCATGCACCGTCCGGATCGCCTCCTCGAGTTCGGGCAATTTCGACTCCTTGAGCAGATAACCCCGGATCCCGGCCTTCAGCGCCCGATGAATGTCCTCTTCCAGTTCGAAACTGGTCAGCAGGATGATCTTCGCCGTCGGAAACTCCTCGCGGATCTTCGCCGCCGCCGCGATCCCATCCAGGTTCGGCATCCTCAGATCCAGCAACGCGACATCCGGCTGATGCTCGCGGAAAAACGCGACCGCTTCCTCGCCGTCCGCCGCCGTGCCGATCACCCGGAAGTCCTTTCTTAACTTCAGCAGAGCCTGCAAGCCCATCAGCACGATGTAGTGGTCATCGGCCAGCATCAATCGGATGGGAGACGAAGCGCTCATTCGGACAATGGAACATTAGCCTTCACCCGAGTGCCTCCCGGCGAGCTGGAAATTTCCAATCGCCCGCCCAATCGCGTCACCCGTTCTTTCAGGGACCGCAAACCGAAGTGCCCTTCATCCGGGCCTGGCGCCGTCGCCACATCGAAGCCACCCCCATCGTCGGCGACCGTCAGAACGACCTCATCACCGGAAACATCGATCCGCACATTCACCTCCGTCGGTTTTCCATGGATCAGCGCGTTCCCCAAAGCTTCCTGCCCCACCCGGAAAAGATGGGCACGCACCCGCTCGGGAATGCGGGTCACGTCGCCTGAAGAATCCACCCCGACGGTCCTTTCTCCCGACACTTCCTTCGCGACCTTCCGCAACGCCTCCGCCAGATCGAGGTCACCCAATCCGCTCGGATTCAGATCCCAAACGGCCCTGCGCAGATCCTCCCGGCTCCGATCCAGCAACCGCTTCGCCAGCAGGAAATGCTCGCCCGCCTCGCCTCCGGGATCGGAAAGCGCCCCGGCCACCTCAAGCTGCATCGCCGCGCCGGAAAGCGATTGCGAAAGCGTGTCATGCAGATCCCCCGCCAGACGCATCCGTTCCGCCGCCACCAACTCCGCATCCCGCCGGGCCCGGAT
>DATLIO010000064.1:0-3832 GCA_035539355.1 Luteolibacter sp. | reverse complement strand
ATAGGAGGTGTATATGTCCTGGGTGCGGACGGTTATTTCAGTCCCTTGGGAAACCTTCCGCACCCGGACAGCGGACCGGATTTTTTCCCAACCGAAACCGCGTCTGGCCAGTTCCAATTCACGTTCGATCAACTTCGCTTGGGCGGGGGAGATCATTTGTTCTCCGTTGAACCGTTCGTCGGACGCGACGACCACCGTTGATTCGAAATGGTAGGGGATCATCACGTTGATGACCGTCGCAACGATGATGCAGACGATGAAGCTCATGACGAGCCAGATGGCGAACAGCGAGCCGCTGAGGCGCGTTTGGGCCTTGTCCATGATCAGATCAACCGGATGCCTTTTTCGTCCTGGGTGATCTTCCGGGCCTTGAGCAGCGCGCCGAGGGTTTGCTTGAAGGTGCGCTTGCTGACTCCGAGTTCCTCTTTGATCTCCTCGGCGGAGCTGTGGTCGCCGATGGGCCAGAAGCCGCCGCGGGCTTTGAGTTCGTTGAGAATCTGCTCCGAAAGATCGTCGACGCGCTGGCGACCGGGGGGATTGAGGGCGAGGTCGATCTTTCCATCCGGGCGGCGGTCGGCGATGTAGGCGGTGAGTTTTTCGCCGGAATGGAGATCTTGGAAAACCTGGTTGGCGAAGAGAAGGCCGGTGTGGGTGTGTTCGATGACCGCTTTGTAGCCGAGGTCGGTTTTGGCGTAGATGATGACTTCGACCTTTTCGCCGCCGCGCCATGGGGGCGGGGTTTTGTCGAGGTGGCGGGTCAGGCGGGTGGTGGCGATGAGGCGGCCGGATTCCTCATCGACGAAGACGTGGACGAGGTAGGATTTCCCGGGCTCCATGCGGGATTTCTGTTCGCGGAAGGGGACGAGGAGGTCTTTCGGCAGGCCCCAGTCGAGAAACGCGCCGACGCCGGTGACGGTCAGGCATTTCAGGCGGGCGAACTGGCCGGCGACGGCTTTGGGCTGCTTCAGCGTTGCGACGGGGCGGTCTTCGGAGTCGTGGTAGAGGAAGACGTCGACGAACGCGCCGACGGACCAGTTGTCGGGCATTTCACGGCGTGGGAGCAGGATCTCGCCAAGATCGCCCGCGTCGAGGTAAACGCCGAATCTCGATTCGCGGAGGATGGGGAGAGTGGCTCGTTGGCCGATCTGGGGCATGCGGCAGAATTGATCATCGAAGATCGAACGTCCAACATCGAACGTTGAAATTTGAGGCGGAGGCGACGAAGAAAAGGAATGACGTTGATTGTTGAACCTGTCGGGACGGTGCGGAGCAAGTGGGGTGAAGGTGCGGTTTGGTGGGAAGGCGCGCTTTTCTACGTGGACATCGAGGGTCACAAGGTGTGGCGGTTCGATCCGAAGACCGGTGAGGAGAAATCGTGGGACGTCGGCCAGCGGGTCGGGACCGTGGTGCCACGGGAAAGCGGCGGACTTGTGATCGCGGGGGACAACGGGATTTTCTTCCTCGATACCGATTCGGGGAAATTGACGGCGGTCGCGGATCCGGAGCCGGACAAGAAGCCGGACAACCGGTTCAACGACGGCAAGTGCGCGCCGGACGGCCGGTTTTTCGCGGGAACGATCAGTCTGGTGAAAAAGACGGGCGACGCGCGGCTTTACCGGCTCGATCCGGATCTGACTCTGCATGAAGCATTTGGGCCGGTGACGAACTCGAACGGCATCGTCTGGAGCGGCGACGGGAAAACGGTGTATTACATCGATACGCCCCGGAAAGAGGTGCTCGCGTTCGATTATGAAGACGGTCATCTGCGGAACATGCGGACGGCGGTGGTGACGTCGCACATCGATTCGTCGCCGGACGGCATGACGATCGATGCGGACGGGAAATTGTGGGTCGCATTTTGTCACGGTGGTTGTGTCGTGCGGTTCGATCCGGCGACGGGCGGGGAATTGCAGCGGGTGGAAATCCCGGCGCTGGAGACGACGTCGTGTGCGTTCGGCGGCGACGGTTTCGGCGATCTGTACGTGACCACGGGCATCCACGCCAAAATCCAGGAGGAGCACGGAGGACGGTTGTTCGTCATCCGTGGGCTGGGTGTGGCGGGTGTCGCGGCGAACGCCTTTGCGGGCTGATCAAAGAGATTTGAAATAAAACGCCAGGCCGCGACGTTCAGAAAAGCTGCTCTGATTTTCCCAAAACCCATGAAAACGAGTCCCTTGGTGATTGCTTCCGGTCTTGCCGCCGTCGCGGCGGGAGGATTTTTCGTCGGCCGCATTTCTTCGTCCGGTGGGGCGGAGGGGCAAAAAACCGCCGAAGTTTCCCGACCGGACCGGGCAAGGCCAGGCGACCGGTCGCATGGCGCGGCAGGAGCGGCATCCGGGGAAAAGGATGCCCGGGGTCCTGGCGGCCGCCGGTTGATGATGACCGAGAAGCTGGAAAAAATGGAGGCGATCATGCGCGGGGAAAATCCGCTCGATCGCAGCCGTGCTCTGCTCGCGTTGATCGACCAGCTTGCTCCGGGGGAATTCGAGGACGTCGTCGCGAAATTCCGGGCGCTCGGCATCACGCAGAACCGGCTCGGCGAATATTCGATGCTCCTTTCCGCATGGGCGAAGGTGGATCCGCTCGCCGCACTGGAATATGCGAAGGTGAACACGCAGGGCGGATTCGCCTCGAACACCGTGCTGGCCACCTGGGCGAGCATCGACCCGGAAGCGGCGCTGCGTTGGGCGCAATCGAATCACGACGGGAAAGGCGATAATCCCTATCTCGCCGGCGTGATCCGCGGGATCGCGGAAACGAATCCGGACCGTGCGACGGAGATTCTGAAAACGATGGCGTTCGGTGAACAGCGCGGCGAGGCGCTGGCCGGGATGATGCAGCACATTCTGAAGCAGGGTCCTGAAGCGTCGCGTTCGTGGATCATGGCTTTGGAGGATGAGCAGCTTCGCAACGGGGCGATGGTCCGGATGTCCGAACCGCTCGCGGATATCGACCCGAAAGGAACCGCCGAGTGGCTGATGAAAAATCCGGGCGAAGCCGCCAACCGGCGTCTGGACGATGTTTACGAACGCTGGGCCGGCAAGGACCTGGATGCGGCGTTGGCTTCGATCGCGAGCCTGCCGAAGGGCGACCAGAAAACGAACGCGCTGAGCGGCGTGGTCAGTCAGGAAGCATCGACGAATCCAAAAGCCGCGCTCGCATTGATGAACCAATATCAGGGCGATGTGAACGACGGGGTCGTGCGTGATTTCGTGCGGAACTCGTTCGACAAGGATCCGCAGATCGCAGCGGAAGCGATTTCAAGGATCGCGGATGAGCGCCAGCGCAACGAAACCTACCAGCGCACGCTCTGGCGCTGGCTCGAAACGGACATGGCGCAGGCGCAGACCTTCATCCAGAACAACGCGCTGCCGGAATCGGTGACAAAGATGGTGACGCGCCGTGTGGCGGAGCTGCAGAAGAAGCCCTGAGGCCGTTGGCAAAGATATGCCGGAAATATAATTCCGGAACCATTGGCATAACTCTCTCGTGTCAATGCAGTGCCGAAATGGATCAGGTGGGAAGCTTGGTCTGATGCGAACTCTTTGATGGGTTCCGCGTGCATCCGTTGCACGCATGAACACCCCCCTGAAGATAAGCCTCAGTCTCCTTGTCAATTTCTCGCTGATCGCAAATCAGGTCCTGGCGAACCTTCCGCCGATCAGTTTTGAATCGCCGGTGTTCGTCCCGTGGGAGTCGGTCTCGAATCGTATTGGCGAAGGTTGGAATCAGATTTCCGGGACGGCCCAGGTTTCCGCGCCAGGCGAAGGCTTCGGTGGCGGACAGGGATTGAAGTTGCCTACCAATGCCACGGAATCGTGGTTGAAAAAAG
>DATLIO010000063.1:0-3126 GCA_035539355.1 Luteolibacter sp. | reverse complement strand
CCCCACTGTCTCACATCGGAAAAGAAGGCTCCGAGGGCATAGAAATCCTTCGCGGTGACCGGGTCGAACTTGTGGTCGTGGCACTCCGCGCATCCGGTCGTCAGACCCAGCCATGCGGCACCGACGGCACGCACACGGTCACCCATCGATTTCGCCATGTATTCCTTCGGCTGCGCTCCGCCTTCGCGGGTCATCAGGTTGAGCCGCAGAAAGCCGGTCGCGATCCGCTGTTCGTCCGTCGCATCGGGAAGCAGGTCACCCGCAAGTTGCTCGATCGTGAATTGGTCGAACCGCTTGTTCGCGTTGAACGAATCGATCACATAGTCGCGGTAGGGAAAGACGCGCGCATTCTGGTCGCCGTGATAGCCGACCGTGTCCGCGAACCGCACGACATCGAGCCACGGCACCGCCATCCGTTCGCCATAATGCGGCGAAGCGAGCAAGCGCTCCACCTGTGCGACGTAGGCGTCCGGCTTGTTGTCGGAAATGAAATCCTTCTGCTCCTGCAACGAGGGCGGCAATCCGGTCAGGTCGAGCGACAGGCGGCGCAACAACGTCGCCTTGTCGGCCTCCGGTGAAGGTTCGATCTTCTCCACCTCGAGATTCGCCAGCACGAATGCATCGATCGGATTCAACACTTCCTTGCGCGGCTTCGGCACGGCCGGTTTCACCAGCGGAGCGAAAGCCCAGTGCTCCTGATACTTCGCGCCCTGGTCGATCCATTCCGTGATCAGCTGGATTTCACGCGGCGAAAGCGGTTTGTGGAACTCGGGCACCGGCATGATCTCATCCGGATCCGTGCTGGTGATGCGCCGCCACACCTCGCTGTTCTTCGAATCACCGGGAACGATCGCGCGCACCGTTTCGTCATCTTTCAACACCGCGTAAGCACCCTCCGCGGTATCGAGCCGCAGATCCGCCTCGCGGGTCGTCTTGTCGAATCCATGGCACGAAAAGCACTTGTCGGAAAGGATCGGCCGGATGTCCGAGTTGAATGAGATCTCTTTCGGCAGCGCGACGGGTTCTTTCACCTTCTTCACCGCCACCGCCTTGTCGCCGTCGCATCCGGACAGCATGAGCGCGACCATACCTGCCGTGGAAATGGCAAGGCTCGCGTTCAGGACGGCCCCTCGGGTTTTGGCGGGATCAACCATGGGTTTCGGACATTTCCAAGAACGCGGCCGTGACTGTCGAGTTTTCGATTTTCTCGCAAAAACGACCAGTATGAAATTTCATTCAAAAGTTCATACCTTGGCACGTTAGCAGCTATCCGTGAAATTGATGAGAATTGCAAGTCCCACCGAGTGCCCGGACGGCATCCGCCGCATCACGATCTCAATGCCTGAGGAAACGTTCCAGCTCCTGGACCGCCTGATCCACCAGCGGGGATTCGACAGCCGCTCGCAGGCGATTTCCGAAATGATCCATCAACGCGCGGCGGAACACATCTCGTCCATCGGCACCGAAGTCATGGCCGGGGCGCTGACCCTGATCTACGACGAAAGCAAAAGCTCCCTTCTCCGTGAACTCTCCAAGATCTGCCGCGACCATGTGGCGGAGGTCATTTCCTCGCAGCACATCCTCCTGGAGGAAGACAACGTCATGGAGGTCATCCTCATGCAGGGACCGGCCCGCACCCTCCGTGAAATCACCAACGAGCTGGTGACCTGCAAGGGCGTCAAACACGCGCAGCTCACCCTCACCCCCCACCTCATTCCCCCGCTGCACGCGAAGACCGTCGCACGGGCCTGATTTCCCCGCGGCCAACCGACGCACCCTCAGCGACATCGGGGCCGGTATGAGCCGCAAACGCTAATCGTATGATCATCAGGCAACGACGTGACCCAATGGCATGCCCGCTGCTGTTTGAAGAAGGATTTCCACGCAACGAAACCATTCCAACCACCTGATCCCGCCTGTCATGAAACTGACCAAAACGCTCCTCGTCACCGCGCTCGCCGCGCTTTCCTCCCTCGCCCATCTCGCCGCCGAACCATTGAAAATCGGCTACTCCGACTGGCCCGGCTGGGTCGCGTGGGAAATCGGCATCAAGAAAGGCTGGTTCAAGGAAGAGGGCGTGGACGTCGAGTTCGTCTGGATGGATTACGTCAAATCAATGGAAGCGTACGCCGCCGGAAAACTCGATGCGGTCTGCGTGACGAACGGCGACGCCCTCGTCACCGGCGCGACCGGCAAGCCCTCCGTCTGCATCCTTCTCAACGACTACTCGAACGGCAACGACATGATCGTCGCGAAAAAGGAGTATAAATCGCTCAAGGATCTCAAAGGCAAGACGATCGCCCTCGAGGAAGGTTTCGTCGAACACCTCCTGCTTCTCAAAGGCCTTGAGATGAACGGCATGGCGGAAGGTGACATCACCATCAAGAACACGCCGACCAACAACACGCCGCAGGTCTTCGCATCCGGCGAGGTCGATGCCATCGCCGCATGGCAGCCGAACTCCGGCCAGGCCCTGAAAATGGTGCCCGGTTCCAAATCGGTCTTCTCCTCCAAGGATGCCCCCGGCCTGATCTACGACGGTCTTTTCTGCGATCGCGACAGCGTGAAAACCCGCCGCGCCGAATGGCTGAAGGTCGTGAAAGTCTGGAGCCGCATTTCCGAATACATGGCGAAGGAAGACAACCTCGACGACGCCATCGCCATCCTCGCCGAGCGCGTCGGCGTCAAACCGGCCGAGTATGAGCCGCTTCTTGACGGCACGAAAATCCTCACCGCCGCCGAATCCCTCAAGGCTTGGGAGAAGACCGAAGGCCTCGGATCCGTCTATGGATCCACCAAGGTCGTCGATGACTTCAACGTGAAATACAAGGTCTACGAAAAACCGGCCGACATCGAATCCTACTTCGACCCGTCGCTTTCCAAGGAAGTCCTTGGAAAATAATTCCGCCCGCATGCCTCACCGATCCCGTTCATGAAATCCCGATCCCTCGGAAAATGGTGGGCGGTGAGGAAAGACCTCGACCATTCGCAGGCCACCATTTTGATGGCCTGCTCTTTCATCCTGCCGCTGCTCGTCTGGTGCGTCGCCGCCTACGGGCCGTGGTGGAAGGTCGCTTATCAAGTCACCGTTCCCGCCGAGAGCGCGCGCCTGCAGAGCGTCTACAC
>DATLIO010000062.1:0-3210 GCA_035539355.1 Luteolibacter sp. | reverse complement strand
CCGCTTCGACAGGATCAAGCAGCGCCCGCCGATCCTCGAGATCAACCAGCTCTGGAAACGCTTCGATTCCAAAGCCGGTGAAGTCATCGCGCTCAAGGACATCAACCTCACCGTCCACCGCCGCGAATTCATGTGCGTGCTCGGCCAGTCGGGTTGCGGAAAATCGACGCTGATCCGCATCCTCGCGGGACTCGAAACCCCGAGCTCCGGCGAAGTCCTCGTCGATGGCAAACCCGTCCTCGGTCCCGGCCGCGACCGCGGCATGGTGTTCCAGAGTTACACGCTCTTCCCGTGGCTCACCGTGAAGCAGAACGTGATGTACGGCCCCCGCATGGCCGGAAAAAGCGACTTCTCCAACGAAGCCGAAGCCCGCCAATGGCTCGCGCTCGTCGGGCTCGACAAGTTCGAAAACTCCTACCCGCACCAACTCAGCGGCGGCATGAAACAACGCGCCGCCATCGCCCGCGCGCTCGCCAACGAACCACGCATCCTCCTGATGGACGAGCCCTTCGGCGCGCTCGATCCGCAGACCCGCCAGCAGATGCAGGCCTACCTGCTGCAGATCTGGAAGAACGTCGACATCACCATCTTCTTCATCACGCACGATCTCGATGAAGCGATCTTCCTTTCCGACCGCATCCTCGTCCTCGATCCACGTCCCGGCCGCGTCCGCGAAATCGTCGAGGTGCCCGTTCCTCGTCCACGCGATCACACCCAGCTTCGTTCCGACGAATTCCTCACGACCAAAGCGCACCTCGAAACCATCATCCATCCCGAAGACAGCCACGCCGCACCCGTCTTCGACAAGCTCCCGATCGGCCGGATGACCGACGTCGACGACAATGTCGAATGATTTGAAAAATGGTAGGGCGCGATGACCCATCGCGCCGTGATTCCGGCCCGAACCAAAGTATGACGATAAATATCAATTCATCATACGAATCATCGGAATTCCCTGTTCCATCAAGCCATCGATTGATAATTTCACCGCATGTCAGGCGCCCGCAGCAAAGACAAACTCGCCCATCGGGTCACGATTTCCATTCCCGACGAGCTGCACAACCGGTTCGAGGAACTGATGGAGGAAAGAGGCTTCGTCAACCGCTCGCAGGCCATCGCCGAAGTGCTCAACCAGCACATCTCCGACTACTACAGCCTGAAAGGCAACTCGCTCATGGCCGGCACCATCACCCTGTTCTACGACCACAAGCGCGCCGGCATCAAACAGCAGATCACCGACATCCATCACGAACACATCCGTGAGGTGATCAGCTCGCTGCAGGTCCTTCTGGAGAATTCCTGCACGATGGAAGTCGTACTCGTCCAGGGATCCGCCAAGCGCCTCCGGACCATCGCGAACAAACTCCTCGGCATCAAAGGCATGATCGCCGGACGGCTCAACCTCACCCGCACCCTGCTACCCCAGATCCAGACCGAACCCGACGAGGACGAAGCCTGAACCCCTGATTTCATGACTCCCATTTTCTCCAGACATCTCACCGGCGCCGGCATGTGGTCCGGCATCATTTCCCGCGGCAAGCGGCTCCGTCTCACCGATCTCTCCGGCGGCGCGAATGTCGGCATGCTTCTCTATCATGCCTCCGAACGCCAGGAACGCTACAACAGTCCGGACACGCTCAAGGGCCAGCACATCTTTTATCTCCGTGCTCCCTATTGCCTGCACTCCGACATGGGCCGGCTGCTCGCTTCGATCACTTCCGACAGCGTCGGCTGGCATGACACCGTCTGCGGCCATTCCGACGCCGCGCTCGTCCTGAAGAAATACGGCGGGAACAACTACCAGCAGGCCCGCAACGATTGGAACCGGGACGCCCATGACTGTTTTCTCATCGAACTCTGCAAATGGGGTCTCGGCAAAAAGGACCTCGTCCCCAACCTCAACCTCTTCAGCAAGGTGGTCGCCGATGAAGCCGGCAAACTGAGCTTCGTTTCCGGAAATTCGAAACCCGGCGACCACATCGAGCTCCGCTTCGAACTCGACACGCTGGTCGTCCTCAACACCTGCCAGCATCCGCTCGATCCGCATCCGGCCTACCGCCCCACCGAAGTGAAACTCGAGGTCTTTCCCGGCTCACCACCGTCGCTGGACGATCCATCCCTCACCATCCGCCCGGAAAACCTCCGCGCCCACGAAAACAACGAAACCTTTCTCGCCCTCTCCCGACCATGAGCTACCGACACGTCATCCCCGCCGGCGACTGGTGGGTCCATGAAATCAAGAAAGGCCGGACGCTGCGCATCCTTGATCTCGAAGGAAACCAGGCCGCCGACACCTTGTTTTTCAGCGCCGCCGATCCGACCGAACGCTACAGCTCGGACAAAACGATCCAGGAACAAGGCGCGCTTTATCTCAGCACCGGCACGAAGCTGATGAGCAACGAAGGCAACGCGCTGCTCGAAATCACCGCCGACACCTGCGGCCGCCATGACACGCTCGGCGGCGCCTGCTCGCGCGAATCGAACACGATGCGCTACGCCCACGACAAGGAGTGCATGCACGCCTGCCGCGACAGTTTCATCCGCGGCGCGCAGGAGTGGAACATCGAACTCACGAAACGCGACCTGCCACCGAACATCAACTTCTTCATGAACGTTCCCGTTTCACCTGATGGAGGACTCACCTTCGCCGATGGCATTTCCGCTCCCGGCCGTTACGTCGAAATGATCGCGCTGATGGACGTCGTCTGCCTGATCTCGAATTGCCCGCAGCTCAACAACCCGTGCAACGGTTGGAACCCCACACCGGTCGAAGTTTCGATCTCCTGAGATGGCCCACAAAATCCTCATCGCCAACCGCGGCGAAATCGCCGCCCGCGCCATCCGCACCTTCCGGAAACTCGGCTATCAAAGCATCGCCGTTTATTCCGATCCCGACGCCGCTTCGCCGCATGTCGATCTCGCGGACGAGGCCTACCGCATCGGACCCGGCCCCGTTTCCGAAAGCTACCTGCTCAAGGACAAGCTCATCGAGATCGCGAAAGCGGCCGGTGCGTCCGCGGTCTTCCCGGGCTATGGCTTGCTTTCCGAAAACACCGACTTCGCCAAGCTCTGCGAGGACAACGGCATCCGCTGGCTCGGACCCACGCCCGAACAGATCATCGCGTTCGGCCTGAAACATGAAGCCCGTCGTCTCGCGGGCGATGCCGGAGTGCCGCTGGTTCCCGGCACGGATCTGCTTGAGAACATCGA
>DATLIO010000061.1:0-3121 GCA_035539355.1 Luteolibacter sp. | reverse complement strand
GCCACGCATCCTTGTTTTCGGAGGCAGCCTCCGAGCCGATTCCTACAACCACAAACTTGCGGCGATCGCCGCCGAAGCCGCCCACGAAGCGGGCGCGGAGGTGACGTTGATTTCCCTCCGGGACTACCGTCTTCCGCTTTTCGACGCGGATTTCGAAGAGTCCGAAGGCAAGCCGCCGGAAGCGAAGAAACTCAAGGCGTTGTTCGCCGCGGCGCAGGGATTCATCATCGCTTCGCCCGAATACAACAGCGGGATCACCGCGGCGTTGAAGAACACGCTCGATTGGGTTTCGCGCGCGGACTCGGACGATGAGCCTCCGCTTTCCGTTTTCGCCGGGAAATCCGCGGCCATCCTGTCGGCATCGCCGGGTGGATACGGCGGCGCAAGGAGCCTCGCCCAACTCCGGCCGCTTCTCCAGAACATCAAGGTCGATGTCATCGAAGGCGAGGTCACGGTTCCGAAAGCCTATGAGGCATTCACGGATGACGGACGGCTCATCGACAATGTGAAGCAGAGCGCGGTGAAGGAGCTGGTCGAAAAACTGGTGGAGAAACTTTCCTGACGGGTCAGTTCGCGCCGAAGACACCCAGGGTCAGCGCGATGAGCTCGCTGATGACGTTTTTCGCCGCGTTGCTCTGAAGGAACCACCGGTCGGGATCCGATTCCTGATCGGGGACGCTGACCACGCCGACCTGCCACGATTCGCCGAGTTCTTCCTGGAAGACGTTGCGGGAACGGCGGGCGTGGGTTCCAAGGGTGATGAGGTTGATGCGCCTGTCAGCGGCGGGGATGTCCGTCGAATCGAGGTGGACGCGGAGGGCCCTCGCCATCGTGCGGCTCCGCTCCGTTCGTGAGAGGGGAGCGGAAACCTGGGTGATTTTCTCCACAGGAACCCCCATCCTGCCGAGTGTCTCCGAAGCATACCGGGCGTAGTTGCCGTAGGAATAAACCAGCGTTCCGCGATCGATCGGGATACCGGTGCAGAACACTTTCGAAATGTCGCTCTGTTTGGCGCGTTCGGCGGAGGTCTGCAGCGCATAGTCCGGAAGCCAGCCTTCGACAATGAGGCATGGCGCGTTTTCGATCGGCTCGCTGATTGCGAGCCAGCCGTAGGTGTTCTTCACGACGAAGAAGGCAAGTGCGGCGATCAGAACCAACGATGGGACGGCGACACGCCAGGTCGGGACGACGAAGGTGCGCCGTCGGAAAAATCGGGCGGGTTTGTCCGGAGTGTCGGCGGATGCCATGCGCGGAGGTTTCCCGGATGGGGCCGAGGGGTCAAGCCAAGGTCAGGGATCGCGGGTGACCTTCAGACGCATGAATTCCTTCCCGGTGCCGATGGGGATGAGCGAGCGGGCCTTGATGCTTTGGAGAAGGCCGTCATCGCTGAGGATGGTTTCCTGGATGAAAGCCGGACCGTCGTGCCATTCGGAGAGATCGCCGGACGTCTGGGCGATGCCGGTCAGCCGGGCGCCGATGACCTTGTTGTAGGTCAACGTCAGGTAGTCATTTCCTGAAACCGCTTCGGTGCCGCGTACCACTGCCTCGGCGGATTCGCGAGTTTTCGGCAGACGTTTGGTGAAGAACTCGATCAGGTTTTTCACGCCATCGTTGTCGGGATCGGCGTTGTCGCCGGAGACCAGCGGATCGAGCAATTCCGATGAGGTGAAGTTCGCTTTCCGCCATGAATCGAACGGGCGGTCCTCGATGATGAACGACGCTTTCGAAGGCGATGCCAGAGTGTAGGCGGCGTTGGCATTGATCGAGATGGTGAACGTTTCCTCTCCCTCGGCGGAAGTGTCGGAAAGCGGGGTCATTTCAAAAGAAGCCGAAGCAGCCCCGGCGGGGATGGTGACAGTCGATGGCAAGGTCGTGTAGTCGACGCCATTGGTCGCGGTGCCGCCGATGGTGAGCGGGACATCGAGCGGGGAGTTGACCGGGCCGCCGCGGGTGACGGTGATTTTCGTGGGACGCGGAGTTGCGGACGTGGAAAGCGGTTCGGCGGACCGGTGGTTGTTCGTGTGGATCATGACGCTGCCGGAAGGGATGTGGTCCGTGAGGCCGAACTCCCGGAGGAGCACCGGAGTGGCGTAGAGGGCGAGTCCGGCGGCGGAGGGGTGCAGTCCGTCGGGAACCTTGTCGGAGGCGAGGTATGCCGAGGTGCCTTGGTCGAGGAGCGATTGCCAGGCAGGCATGTGATCGATGACGAGCAGGCCCTTTTCACGACCGACGTCGCGGTAGTTCTGCTGGCAAAGCGGGAGATTGGGACGGTCGGTGGCACCGGCCGGATTGCTGCTGCTGTTGATGACGGGATTCATCACCTGCAGGATGATCTCGCAATTCGGCAGCCGGGTTTTGATCGTGTCGATCATGCTGACGAGATTGTCCCTCGCGACTTTCGGGGTGACCCGCTGGGTGTAGCTTTCGCGATAAACCGCATCATTCACCGAGAATTCGATGATAACGGTGTCAGGGGCGAGATCGGTGACCTTCGATTTCAGATTGTCGACTCCCCATGCGGAGTTCTGTCCGCTGCCTCCGCTGTTCACGAGGGTGACCAGTCCGGGAAATGAAGCATCGAGCGCGGCTTTCATCTGCGGCGGCCAGAGATTTCCGGCGGTGAGGCTGGTGCCGTAGACGACGATTTTCTGGGGAACGCCTTCGGAGAGTTTGTTGAGCAGCTTCGTCGGATGAACGATGAACGGGCCGTCCTGGATGGTGATCGTGCCGGAGGTGTTGCCGGTGGGCGTGTAGCCGGAGCCGGCCGAAAGCGTGATGATGACGGTCTCGTCCGATTCCACACGACGGTCGCCGCGGGCATGAATTTCAACGGTGACGGAGTTGCTGTTGGCGGGAATGACGACACTGGCCGGTTGGGTGTAATCGAGCACCGGTGTGGCGGTGCCGGCATACGAGAGCTGCACGGCGACCGCCTGCGTGCTGGAATCGCCGCGGGTCAGAGTGATGCGGCCGACAAGCGGGCTCGCGACCGTGGGTTCGGTCGCGATGGCATCGGTGACCGTCAGGGAAACGGGAACCGCCGGAATTTCGGCACCGAGGGGCAGGACATCGTCCAATGAGAGCCCGTAGCGGATTTCGTCATAGGTCGCGGTCTGCGGAC
>DATLIO010000060.1:0-12710 GCA_035539355.1 Luteolibacter sp. | reverse complement strand
TGTCGATTCCATCCCGAAGACCCAGTGGGAATCCGCGAAAGCCATCGGGCTTGATCGATTCCAGATCTACCGCCACGTCATTTTCCCCCAAGCCCTCCGTCGCGTTCTTCCCGCCATCGCCGGGCAATTCGTCTCACTCATCAAGGACTCGTCGTTGCTCTCCGTCATCGGCGTGCAGGAGTTCACCTATCAGGCGAACATCTACACCTCGCGCACTTATGGCGGTCTCGAAGCCTACGTTCCCATCGCCATCGGCTACCTGATCCTCACCGCCCCCGTCGCCTTCCTTTCCCATCGTCTCGAACGCCGCTACCGCGATGAAACTTGATATCACCGCACTTTCCCGACGCTTCGGCGATCATGTCGCGCTGGACGATCTCCATCTCGCTTCGGACACCAACGTGCTCTGCCTCATCGGCCCGTCCGGTGGCGGGAAAAGCACCCTGCTCCGCATCCTCGGCGGGCTCGAACGGCCGGACTCGGGCAGCGTCCTCATCGATGGCGATCCCATCCCGACCACCGAGCGGGATCTCGTCGCCTACCGGCGCAAGAACGGTTTCCTCTTCCAGCAGTTCAATCTCTTCCCCCATCTCACCGCCCTCCAGAACCTCACGCTCCCGCTCACCCGGGCGCATGGCATGGAGGAAAGCAAAGCCACGTCCACCGCCCTCGCCGCCCTCGATCGGTTCGGACTCTCCGGTCATGGCGAAAAGCGTCCGTCCGAACTTTCCGGAGGCCAGCAGCAACGCGTCGCCCTCGCCCGCGCCGTCGCCGCGAAACCCCGCATCCTTTTTCTCGACGAACCCACTTCGGCCCTCGATCCGGAAATGACCGCCGAGGTCCTCGATCTCATCCGCGAACTCGCCGACGAAGGCCAGCACATCATCCTCAGCACCCACGAGATGGGCTTCGCCAAAGCCGTCGCCGGAAACATCGCCTTCCTTTCCGCAGGAAAAATCGGAGAACTCGCTTCACCCGCCTCCTTCTTCACCTCGCCATCATCAGCGGATGCACAACGCTTCCTTTCCCGCGTCATGAAATACTGACCGCGTTCACTTCGCGTCATCTTCACCCGGCGGCTTCCACGTCTTCCCCCAATCGGTCCACTTCAGGTTCTCGTCCTTCTGCTTCTTCGCCTTCTTCACCTCCGGCTTCGGCACCTCAGGTTTTTCGATCCTCTCCACCATCACGGGTTGAGGTCGTTCTGAAATCACCGGAGTCATCGGTGCGATCAACCGTTCCTCCCGCACCCGCGGCATCAGCTTCAGCGTTACGAAAAACAATCCCGCACCCACCACCGATCCACCGGCCGCACCACCGATGACAGCAGCGATGCTCCATTTCCCGCCTCCTCCCGGCATCGCCGCGAATCCTTCCACGAACAGGAAAACCAGCACCGCGATCAAACCGGCCAGCACCCCGAGGATCACTGCGATCCACCATTTCCTCAGACCCGTCTTCTTCGATCCCGTCGTCCAAAAAGGGATCCACCCCAGCAACGCGAACCCCGCGCCGGGCACCAGCGCCATCGCCATCCAGACGCCCATCCAGAAAAAACCGAAGAAGAATGTGATCCCCGCCCTCGCACGCGAATCATCCGACTCTGAAAACACCGGTTCCAGCATCACCGCCACCGGCACCGCGATCAACGGTACGAAGACCGCGAAAAGGATCGCCGCCGCCAGCGCGAGCGCAAGCGTCGTGGCCACCCATTGGGCCGTCGTGTGGCGTTTCCGGATCATCCCGTCGCCAAATTTCACCGACGCCGTCTGTCCCGTCCAACTCTTCCCGCATTTCAAACGCCGAAAGTTCGACGTCCGCCGTTCCGTGCTCCATCGTTTCCGCGGATGACTTCCTTCACCCTTCGCGACTCAAAAGACCGTTTCATACGGAAGGCCCGTTTTCTCCCTGCCAAGGCTCCCGCCTCGCGCCTCGCCGTCTTTCTCGATGCCGAATACTACATCGACCAGATGGAGACGCCGGCCCTCATCGAAACGCTCGTTGATTCCGGCGACATCCCGCCCGTCGCCTGCCTCTTCATCTCGAACGAAGACGCCGAAGCCCGGCATCACGACTACACGTGCAGCGATCCTTTCGCGGACTACCTTGCGAAAGAGGTCATGCCCTGGTTCATGAAACAAGCCGGAGTCACCCGTCGTGGCGGCCACCTCATCGCCGGCCTCAGCCTCAGCGGCCTCCAATCCGCCTACACCTCCCTCTGCTTTCCCGACATCTTCTCCGCCACCCTCAGCCAATCCGGCTCGTTCTGGTGGGAAAACGAATGGTTCGCCAGACATCTCCGCGAACTCCTGCCGAATCCCGGAAAATACTGGCTCAGCGTCGGCACGAAAGAACAAGGCGCCGGCCTCGTCCATCCACCCACCGATCTCGAACAGAATGTCGATCAGGACGTCGCGGTCCATCGTTTCGCCAAAGCCCTCGCGAATCACGGCAGCCAGATCCATGAAAACGTCTTCGAAGGCGGCCACGCCACCGCCCATTGGAAAGCCGAGCTCAACGATGCCCTGAAGTGGCTTCTTGACGACCAGCCCTGAAAAAGCGAACCGGCGGCAATCCGTTGGAAACGACTGCCGCCGGTCTCGGTCCGGGGGTACCTTGCCTTGGGAGGGGATTGCCTTCTTGTGGAGGGATTCCGTCACCACTCCCGGCCGGGGGTTCGTTCGCGCTGACAAAGGAACCATGACACGGATTCGCCACCTCCACCATCACGCGATCCCGCTCCCGCATCCGCGTAACCCGGAAAAGGACCCGCTTGTGTTTCTTCCGCCACATCCCGTTCATTGACAGACCGAACCCGCGGTGCCGTAGATTTCAGATCCATGAAGCCCGTCCCGCGCCACTTTCTCGCCCTCGTCGCCCTCGTCGCCCTGTTCTCCGTCTCCTCCGGCTTCGCCCAGGAAAAGCAGCCCTTCCATTTCGCCCACCGCGGTGGCGCGTTCGAATTCGAGGAAAACACCCTCACCGCCTTCCGCAGCAGCTATGAAAAAGGAGTCCGCGGTGCTGAAACGGACATCCGGATGACGAAGGATGGCGAGCTCGTCATTCTCCACGACGATTCGCTCGACCGCACCCACAACGGCAAAGGCCCCGTCGAACATCTGGACATCGGCGAAGCGAAGAAGATCACGACCCGGAAGCTGGAGGAACCGTTGCTCCTCCTCTCCGACCTCATCCGCTACTACTCCGACAAACCCGGGATGTATGTCGAGTTCGAGATGAAGACCGGCAACAAGGAGCTCTATCCCGACGACCGCATCGCCGAATACGCACGCAAGGTCCACGCGATGGTCACCGCCAACATTCCCAAAGGCAGCACCTACGTCTTCACCTCGTTCGATCCACGCCCTCTGAAAGCCATCAAACAGATCGATCCCGCCGCCGAAATCATGTTCATCAAAGGCGGTCCTCTCACTCCCGAGGTTCTGGGGATGGCCAAGGAGATCGGAGCCAGACGCGTCGCCTGCAAAATGGAAGGCACCACCCGTCTCGTCGTCAAGGACGCCCAGAAACAAGGCTTCATCGTCACCGGCTGGCCCGGCAGAACCCTCCAGGACTACCATCTCGGCCTGGGCCTCGGCGTCGACGCCATCTGCACCGACATCCCTGTCCAGGTCCAGGAATACATCGATCTGAAGAAGCCCTGACGGAACATCGTCCCAAGGCTGTCATAAGATCACCGGCGTCCGCCGCCACCGCGGGCGCCGCCACCTCCGAAACCTCCGCCGCCGCCTCCGAAACTTCCTCCGCCGAAACTTCCGCCACCATATCCTCCACCACCCGCATGAGGTGTCGGGCGAGGGGTTGACGCGGGCGGCCGGGCGATCGGATGGGCGGGGCGCACCGGCGCGTCGGGCCGGTCGCCCGGCGGCGTCACGATGATATCCGCATCATCATAATAACCGCCATAGTACCAGGGATCGTAGTAACCACCCGAGTAGTAGGAGTAGCCGGATCCGGAATCCTCCGAAACTACACAACTGTTCAGACCGCCAACCGCCACAAGCAGCAGGGATGCGGTCGCAATTCGCTTGGCTGGAGCTTTCATGATCGGGTGTCCGGGTTCATTGGGGGTTCCATTCCATCAAGCCAACAGCGGCTCCGGTCGGGTCCGCCACAACCGCCACTTTGCCATTCATCAGATCCGGCCGGGGCGAGATCAGCACCTTTCCACCCAGTTGGCCGGCTTTGGTGAGACTGTCCTGCAAGCGGCTGACACGCACGAAGGGCAGCCATGTCGGTTTCACCTTGGTCTTGTCCTGAGGAATGGTCCTCACGGTGGCCCGGGCAATCCCCCCGGCACTCAGGATGTAGTCGCTCGACCGGTTTCCCGCGATGTTGCGCTGCAATTGGTAGCCTCCGACTTTTTGATAGAACTTCGCCGTTCTGCCCGCATCCCGACTCAACAGTTGAAGCCATATCCAATCGCCGACACGGGCGGTGGCATCCGCCGGATCTCCTTTGGCGAGATGGATCACACCGAAAAGCGTGCCATCGGGATCCACAAATGTCGCTTGCTGCCCGCGATGCGGCAGGCTTTCCGATTTCAGAACCATTCGCCCGCCGGCTTGTTTCACCACCTGCTCGGCCTGTCCGACATCGGCCACCGAAAGGTAACCCAGCCAGCGCGGGGTGGCCTGCGGTTTGCCGGCGGGCCGCTCCTTGTGGATCATGCCGGCCACCGGACGGCCATGATTGTAGGCCACCAGATATCCGCCCTTTCCTCCGAATTTCCAACCGAACAGGCCGGAGTAGAAATTCCGGGCGGGAGCCATCTGGTCGGTGACCAGATCAGCCCAGACAAACTTGCCGGGCAATCGTGACGTTTCTGCGGCGGTCAGCGGAGAGGCCATACCCACGACAACCGCCATCAACGTCATCAGAAACCCTCCGCAGGAGATGGAATTCATGACTTTCATGAGGGATCAGATTACCACTACACTAGAAGGCGGTGTCATTCCATTGACAAGCAAATTGCTCGCTTGGGCGCCCCCCCCGACGTCCTGATGTGATATCCGATCAACAGCCACGCACGGCCCGATCCCAAAGGCACCGCCACCACCAGCGGCGGAGGATGCGATGCCTCAGTGCATCACCTGATCATACCATGCGTCGGTCCGCTCCTGACGGGCGTCCGTCCGGATCTCGCGGCGGTCCTGCCTGCCCTGGCTCCGGTCCGTCCGCCGGTCCTGGCGGTGCTGGACATCTTCGGTGGAACACGATGACGAGAAGACCACCGTCAGAAGGACGACGGCCGGGAAAAACAAAGCGGAACGTTTCATGTGGAGGATCGTATCAAATGAAACAGTGCCGGGCCTTCAGACCACGGCACTGTTGAAACGGGAACAGGTGATGGGTTCAGGATTTCTTCATGGAAACCGCGAGGGATTCCGTGACACGGATCAGGACCTTTTCTCCCGTATGGCGCTTCGAAAGGTCGATATCGGGACGAACATCGAAGCTCCCGGACGATCCATCCGAAAACCGCAGGGTCGCCTTGCGCTTCTTCGCATCGATGGAGGTGATGGTGCCGACATACTGCACCGTTTCGGTCATCTTCGCGCCCGGCTTGGCACCGCGGGCTGTGCGGCTGCCGGTGGCGTAAGACTCGTCGTGGAGTTTCTCGCCGGGTTTTGCCATGCGGACGACGAGGTTCTCCTTGAGAGAAATCCTCAGTGAATCGCCGATCCGGATCTGGTTGAAGTTTCTAACTTCCGGGCCCGCTGTGACCTTGAACGCCTCACCGTAGCGGGAGACCAGGGTCACCTCGCGCGCGGCGGAATCAATGCCGGTGACCTTGCCATCCAGCGTGGTGACGCGGACGGCCTCGCCGCCGGGAACCCCCTGCTCGGCCTTGACGGTTGTTTCGGTATCCACGGTGAGGCTGCTGCACGAAGAAATGGCAGCGACGGCGGTGCACAGAATGAGCGAACGTGTGAGTTTCATTGTCGTTGAATTCTGGATCGGTTGGACATGTACCACCGGAGCGAGTCCCCAGCAGATTACCTCATGCTTTAGGGATTTTTCACCAATCCGCAATCACAGAAAGCGCCGAGACTCTTATGACGTTCGGATGAATCTGGCGCGGCGGAGGTTCCGCGAATCCAATCCCACCATCACTTCGAATTCCCCCGGCTCGACGACGGGCTGAAAATCAGCTCCCGGAAATGCCAGGTCGGCGTCATCAAGGGTGAAGGAAACGATCCGTGTCTCGCCCGCCGCGAGAGTCACCCGTTGGTAGCCGCGCAGCTCCTTCAACGGCCGGCTGACGGATGCCACCAGATCCCTCAGGTAGAGTTGCGGCGTCTCGGTGACGGAAAAGCCGCTGGTGTTGGTGAGTGGGATGGAGACCGTGACGGTTCCGCCGGCTGCCATTTCCGAATGATCCAGGATCAGATCGCCCAGTTCGATTCCGCCGTAGGTCAGACCATGGCCGAAGGGGAAAAGCGCATCGTTCGGGCAATCCAGATAGCGGCTCGAATAAGGAACGCCTTCCTGGAACGGGCGGCCGACGGGCTTTTCCCGGTAGGTCATCGGCAGTTGTCCGACCCGCCGCGGGAAACCCATCGTGAGTTTGCCGACGGGTGCGAATTCGCCGAAGAGCACTTCCGCCAGCGCCATTCCACCCTCCGTGCCGGGAGCCCAGGCATGGACCATCGCGGGGAAGCCGTCATCTTCGGCGGTCAGTTCGAGCGGTCTTCCGCTGATGGTGACGAGCACGCACGGCTTGCCGGTTTCCAGCACCGCATCGGAAAGACGCCGCTGGCATTCCGGAAGCCGGATGTCGGTGCGGGAGGCGGCTTCACCATACATTTCACGGCTTTCACCAAGCACCAGCACCACCACCTCCGCCCGGGCGGCGATCGCCACGGCGGCGGACAACAGTCCGGGATCTTCGACGTTCACCCCGCAACCACGGGCGTGGAGAATTTTCCCGGTGCCCAGCGCTTGGAAACCGTCGAGTGGTGAACTTGCAATCCCATCGTCCCCCGCGGCATGCCAGCATCCGAGCATGTCGCGGCGGCTGTCCGCCAGCGGCCCGATCACCGCGATCGTCGCCCCACCCGCAAGTGGCAGGAGGTCGCCGGAGTTTTTCAAAAGCACGATCGATTCGCGGGCGGCTTGCCGGGCCAGTTTGCGGTGTTCCGGACTGAGGTGCGTGCGGGCGGCGCGCGCATCGTCGCAACGGGCGAAGGGATTCGTGAACAATCCCATGTCCCATTTCGATTCGAGAATCCGCATCACCGCATCATCCACCAGACTTTCATCAATCAGGCCGGATCTCACCAACTCTGGCAGTTCGGTTTCGAACGCCTCCGACATCATGTCCATGTCCGCACCCGCTGAGAGCGCCTGAGCCGCACAGTCGGCATCGTCCGCAGCGGTCCCGTGATTTTTCATCTCGCCGACGGCGGTGTAGTCGGTGACCACCCAACCGGCGAATCCCCAGCGCCCCCTCAGGACGGAGGTCAGCAGATCGCGGTTGGCGGTGGCCGGAATCCCGTCGATGACGTTGAACGATGACATCACGGTGCGCACCCCGGCATCCACCGCGGCGCGGTAGGGCGGGAAATGCGTTTCCTCCATTTCCCGACGGCTCATGTCCACCTCATGATAGTCGCGTCCGGCCTTCGATGCGCCGTAGAGGGCGAAATGTTTCACGCAGGCGATCACCGAGTCCTCGCCGCCGATGTCCGTCCCTTGATAGCCGCGGATCATCGCCTCCGCGATCCGGCACCCCAGCCACGGATCCTCGCCCGCTCCTTCCGCCACTCTCCCCCACCGTGCGTCCTGACAGAGATCGACCATCGGGGAAAACACCCAGTGCAGTCCATCGGCCGTGGCTTCCGCGGCGGCGGCGGCGGCCGTTTCCCTGATGAGTTCCAGATTCCACGAACATGCCAGTCCGAGCGGAATCGGGAAAATCGTCCGATGCCCGTGGATCACATCGTAGCCGAACAACAATGGGATTGCGTTCGGCCCGGCGAGCGCCAGTTCCTGCAACGCCCGGGTGGCAGCCGGGGTGTACACATTGAGCACCGCACCACAGCGGCCATCCCGGATCTTCCGGCTGAGATCCTCCGGGATTTTCATCCCTGTGGAATCCATTCCGCCCGCCAGCAGGTTCAATTGCCCGGCCTTCTCCTCGAGGCTCATCCGGCCCAGCAATTTCCTCAGGAACGATTCCTTTTCCATCTCCACCATCTCGCCCGTCGCCCGCCACCGGATCAAGGCATTTTCAGATTCGTGCGGACGCATCCAATGGGCTGACTCACCACCAGCATCACCGGATATTTCATGGGGATGCTCGCCTCCTCAGCGGCATCAACCTGCTGCAAACTTTCATCATTCCGGGACCAAGCCAGCACCCAGACGCCGGATGTTCAAAACGAATCAGGGAGCCTTTCGGCTCCCTGATTCATTGAAGAAAAAGATGGTGGGCAGAGCTGGATTCGAACCAGCGTAGGCGTAAGCCAGCAGATTTACAGTCTGCCCCCTTTAGCCACTCGGGCATCTACCCATTCCCGCGTCGCGGGGCGCGATGTATCGGAAACGATACGGTTTTTGACAAGGGAAATTCGGTCGGAAAGTGCGAAAAATTTCACCCGGAGCGTTTCAGCCCCAATCGGCAATGGATTCACCGCTCCGCACCGATGACTCCAGCCATCGTTCCGACCATCGATGCCGTGCCGGCGGAACGATTCCGGTCACCCGCATTCATGGACGGACTGGAAAAACGGAGCATGAGCCATCCGCCGGAGCCGGAAAGTCCGGCAGCTCACCAGACACCATATTTTCCGTAGGCCATCGCGTACCATCCCATCAGGAAATTCGCCACGGCGTGCATGACGACACAGGCCCCGAGGTTCTTGCTCCACACGCAGAGCAGCCAGGTCAGGCTGCCGTAAACAAGTGCTCCCGGATAATCCACCGGCGCATGGGCGAGCATGAACATCCCCGTGACGATCGCATACGATTTCCAATGGGCCCGCCCGAACGGCTGTTTCCAGTAGTTCCCTTCCCAATCCATCACGAAACGCATCAGGAAGCCTCTCCAGAAAATTTCCTCCACCAGCGCGACGATCACCGCGGCGCGGACAAACCGCATGACCAACGAAGCCCAGTAAGCCACCGGATTTCCGAAGATCCCCGGATCGAAACCTTCCTTCCGTTCCGCGACACCGAGCCATTTCAGAACGCCGGTCGTTTCCCCACTGAGGCCCCAGTGATCATAAAGCGTCGTCGGCAACAGCCACAGCCCGATCCCGACGGCTCCGAAAAGCACTCCGACAGCGCTCCATTTCAGCGACCAGTCGAACTGATAGAAACGCCAGTAGCGGATCAGGAAAACCGCCGTGACGATGACCTGGATCGGATAGACGAGTTGCGCCGGATCCTGCCGCCACCATGGCGCGGCCGGGTGTTTCCATTCGATGAACGCGCCGCCGAATTGCAGCAGGATCAGAAATCCCATGAACACCGCGAATGGGACGACGTGCGCCCGGCCCAGCATCTCCGGATCTTGGGCGGCACGTGTCTCCTTCATCGGTTACAGGCGGTTGACGAACCGTTCGATCTTGTCCGTCGCGGTGCGGATGTCGTCAAAGGCCGTCGCGTAGCAGCAGCGCAGGAATCCCTCGCCGGATGGGCCGAACGCGCCACCGGGAACGGCAGCGACGTTTTCCTGTTCGAGCAGTCCGAACGCGAATTCCTTGCTCGTCAGACCTGTCTTGCGGATGTCCGGGAAAACGTAGAACGCACCGCCGGGAGTGTGACAGTCCAGTCCGATCTCGTTCAAACGGCGCACGAGGAAATCGCGGCGCTGGTGATAGCTGTTGCGCATCTCGATCATGGCGGGCGTGCCATTTTCAAGCGCTTCGATCGCCGCGTTCTGGCTCATGATCGGAGCGCAGAGCATCGAGTATTGGTGGATCTTCATCATCGCTTCGATGATCGGTTGCGGCGCGCAGGCATAGCCGAGGCGGAAACCGGTCATCGCGAATGCTTTCGAGAAACCGTGGAGCAGGATCGTGCGCTCCTTCATGCCAGGCAGCGAGGCGATCGAAACGTGCTCTTCGCCATCGTAGCGCAGCTCACTGTAAATCTCGTCCGTCATGACGATGAGGTCATGCTCGATCGCGAGTTTCGCGATGCCTTTGAGATCTTCAAGCGGAGCGACGGCACCGGTCGGGTTGCACGGGAAATTGATGAAGATCACGCGGGTCTTCGGCGTGATCGCAGCGGCGACGGCTTCCGGTTTCAGGGAGAACTCGTCTTCCTTCGTCGTCTGGACCGCGACCGTCTTGCCGTGGGCCATGACGATGCTCGGGCTGTAGGAAACGTAGCACGGCTCGTGGATGATCACCTCGTCGCCCGGGTTGAGCAGCGCACGCAGGGCGATGTCGATCGCCTCGGAAACACCGACGGTCACGAGCACTTCGGTCGGCGCGTCGTAGTCGACCTTGAAGAAATTCGAGACGTACTTGGAAATCGATTTCCGCAGCGAGAGCAGACCCAGGTTCGAGGTGTAGGTCGTCTGACCTTTCTCAAGCGAGTAGATGGCGGCTTCGCGGATGTGCCAAGGAGTTACAAAATCCGGCTCGCCGACGCCGAGGGAGATCACGCCCTCCCGGCCTTGGACAAGCTCGAAGAAATCGCGGATTCCCGAACGGGGAATCGACGCGACGTTGTGAGCTATTTTCGCTTGGTAATCCATTGGGAACTCCGCACTTCGGCGGGCCGGAGGTTCTATCCCACCCACAGGCAACGTCAATGCGGGGTTTCTTATGGGCACCACAATTCCGCGGAAATCCCACCTGATCAGTTGGCTGCGGCGATTTTCAGTCCGGCGATCCCCATGATGATCAGCAGCAGGCTCGCCGTTTTCAGCAGACCCGCGCTTTCCCCCAGGAAGAAAATCCCCGCCAGCACCGTCCCGATCACGCCGACCCCGACCCAGACCGCATAGGCCGTGCCGGTCGGGAGCGATCGCATGGAAACACCGAGCAATCCGAGGCTGACGATCATCGAGGCGACCGTGATCACACTCGGCCAGAACCGGGTGAAGCCCTCCGTGTATTTGAGTCCGACGGCCCAACCGACCTCGAACAGGCCGGCGATGATTAAAATGATCCAATTCATATCTCTCCATGTTTCCCGGGCCGTCCCGGGTTCGAAGAATGGAGAGGCGGGGTCGTCCCCGCTTCCGTGACCGGCAAGAGTATGATGCCCATGCGGAACATTGCAAGCCGGTTCCCATGACTCCGCTTCATACGCGATGGGAGCGCGCTTCACACGGAAACCGTGCGCTGTCAGCCACGCTGGCAAATTTCGCGCTCTAACGGGATCCGCCAAGCACACACACCTCCTGATGAAAAACAACGCCGCACTCCTCCTGCTCACCGCTCCGTTCCTCCACGCGGGAACACCGGAAACCATCGCCACCGAAACGAAGAAATCCGAACCTTGGATCAAGCCGATCATCGACATCCGCGCCCGCTATGAATTCGGCGACACGGATGGTCTCGATCCTTCACACGCTTTCACGATCCGTGAACGTGTCGGTTTCAAAACCAAGTCGTTCTACGGATTCAGCGCCCTCGTTGAAGGCGAATTCAGCCAGGCCATCATCGACGACTACACCAGCGGTGATCCCGGTGCCGATCCTGTCGTCCCGGGAAACACCGTCATCAGCGATCCGGAAACGAACGAGCTCAACCAGGCCTATCTCCAATACACGGGCTACGACACGACGGTCAAAGTCGGCCGCCAGCGCATCATCTATGACAATGCCGCGTTCATCGGCAACGTCGGCTGGCGCCAGAACGAACAGACCTTCGACGCGATCTCGCTCACCAGCACGTTTTTCGAAGGCCTCACCTTCAACTACGCCTACATCAACCAGGTGAACCGCATCTTCGGTTCGGAAGCGCTCATCCAGACGAACCAGTTCGTCATGGGTGACATCCATCTCCTCAACCTCGCCTACACCGGCATCGAAGGTGTCACCCTCGGCGCCTACGGCTACTTCATGGACTTCGATGCTCCCGATGGCTGGGACAACGACACCGTCGGCATCACCGCCAAAGGAAAGCTCTGCGACATCGTGCTTTACGGCGAATTCGCCTATCAAAGCGGAGCCGGTCCGCTGAACGACGAGGAGGCGCTCTATGCCCACGTCACCGCAACCAAAACCTTTGGCAAGCAATCGCTGACACTCGGGGTCGAACATCTCGACGCCGGATTCCAGACGCCGCTCGCCACCGTCCACGCCTTCAACGGTTTCGCGGACGTGTTCATCGGCCAACGGATCAACGGAACGCTGCCCGGACTCACCGACATCTACCTCTCCCACACGCTGCCGATCTTCGCCGGCATCAAGTGGACCAACACCCTTCACGCTTACGGCGACAACGAAGTCTCCGCCGGCCTCGGCTGGGAATACAACTCGGTGCTCGCGAAAAAGTTCGACGATCACTTCAGCGCGATCGTCGAGATCTCGCACTTCGAAACCGAGAGCAACTACCCCACCACCACCCGCGCCTCGCTCGGCGTGACATACACTTTCTGAGGTCGAATCCAGGCTGACTGAATGAAACAATAGGGAGGCAGGGCGCGGAGCAATCCGCGCCCTGTCTGTTTCATTTCATCGCCCTGAGCGCCTCGCGCTTCGGCTCCGGAATCTGCAGATC
>DATLIO010000059.1:0-1544 GCA_035539355.1 Luteolibacter sp. | reverse complement strand
GTCCGGTTCTGGAATCGCGGCCAAGCATGAACAAGCCGACAAAAAAGGCGGCGGTCATGTGACCGCCGCCTTGTGGATGATTTCGTCAGGCCGGGGCTCCGACGGCTCCGGGGATGGGAGTGCCGTCGTCGGGGCGGTCATCGCCGGTGGTTTTGGCGGCCGGCTTTTTCTTGAACTCTTCAGGAACCGGAGGCGGTTTCGGCGCGGATGGTGGATTCTTCATTTCGCCGAAATCGATGATGTCGCGCAGGTGCGAGGCATCGAGCGTTTCGTATTCGAGAAGGGCCATGGCGATCTTTTCGACGGTTTCCTTGTTCTCGTTGAGGATGCGTTCGGCCTCCTGGAAAGCATTGTCGATGAAACCTTTGATTTCCTCATCGATGGCTTTCGCGGTGCTCTGGCTGTAGTTCGAGCGGCGGCCGCCCATGTCGCCGCGGCCAAGGAAGACGGGGCCGTCACCTTCGCCGTATTCGACCATGCCGAGTTTGTCGCTCATGCCCCATTCGCAAACCATCGCGCGGGCGAGCGAGGTGGCTTGGCGGATGTCGCCGGAAGCGCCGTTGGAGACGTCATCGCTGTGGAAAGCTTCGGCGATGCGCCCGCCCATCGTGACGATGAGGTTGGCGAGCGCTTCTTTCTTCTGGGTCGAGTATTTGTCCCCGTCCGGAAGATACATCGTCGCGCCGAGGTATGGGCCGCGGGGAATGATGGTGACCTTGTGGAGCGGGTGGGTGTGCGGGATCACCATGTTGATATAGGCGTGTCCTGCTTCATGCCAGGCGGTGCCGACGCGTTCCTTGTCGGACATGGCGAGCGAGCGGCGCTCACGTCCCCAGCGGACCTTGTCGCGGGCCTCCTCCATCTCGGCGAGCGTGACGGCGGACATGCCTTTGCGGGCGGCGAGAAGGGCGGCCTCGTTGACGAGGTTCGCAAGCTCGGCACCGGAGAAGCCGGGTGTGCCGCGGGCGATTACGGCGAGGTCCGTGTTGGCTGCCAGTTTGATCTTCTTCACGTGGACGCGGAGGATTTCCTCGCGGCCGTTCACGTCGGGAAGGGAAACGGTGACCTGGCGGTCGAAACGACCGGGGCGGAGAAGCGCCGGGTCAAGGACGTCGGGACGGTTGGTGGCGGCGATGATGATGACACCTTCCTGGGTATCGAAGCCGTCCATTTCGACAAGCAGCTGGTTGAGCGTCTGCTCACGTTCGTCGTGGCCACCGCCCATGCCGTGTCCGCGATGACGGCCGACGGCGTCGATCTCATCGATGAAGATGAGGCATGGCGCGTGTTTCTTGCCTTGCTCGAACATGTCGCGCACGCGGCTCGCACCGACACCGACGAACATTTCGACGAAGTCGGATCCGGAGATGGAGAAGAACGGGACATCCGCTTCGCCGGCGATCGCGCGGGCGAGCAGGGTCTTGCCGGTGCCGGGAGAACCGACCATCAGCACGCCTTTCGGGATCGCGCCGCCGAGTTTCTGGAACTTGCGGGGATCGCGGAGGAAATCGACGATTTCAAAGAGCTCTTCCTTGGCCTCCTGG
>DATLIO010000058.1:0-2892 GCA_035539355.1 Luteolibacter sp. | reverse complement strand
CAAGGCCTTCCATGCGCTCGGCCGCACGAAGGCCGTGGACTCGCTGCTCAACCCGGCCGAACCGCTCGATGCGCTTCCACCACCGGAATGGGCGAAGCCGGAAAAGGCCGCCGAACTTTACAGCAGCTACCGCGACAAACGGCGCGAGGCCGAACAGAAATCCAAGGGCCTGCCACAGGCCGAGGCCGCCCAGATCCGCCGCCAGGCCCAGAAGGAAGCCCAGCGCCAGCGCAATGAAATGGGCACCGAAGCCCAGAACTGGTGGTTCCGGAAAATCCTCGCGACCCAGGCACCGCTGCGCGAGAAGATGACGCTTTTCTGGCACGACCATTTCGCGACTTCTTTCCAGAAAGTGAAGGTGCCGGTCATGCTGGTCGGCCAGAACGAACTGTTCCGGAAAAACGCGTTCGGGAATTTCCGCGATCTCACGAAATCCGTCGCGGTCGATCCGGCGATGATGCTCTACCTCGATTCGCAGAACTCGAAAAAGGGCTCGCCGAACGAAAACTTCGCCCGCGAGGTGATGGAACTCTTCACGCTCGGCGAAGGCAACTACACCGAGGACGACATCAAGGAAGCGGCCCGCGCTTTCACCGGCAACACGATCAACCGCACCGCCGCGAAGGTGGTTTTCCGCGAAACCCAATGGGATGACGGAAAGAAGAAAATCTTCGGCCAGACGGGCAAATTCAAAAGCGAGGACGTCGTCGACCTGATCTTCCAGCAAAAGGCCGCGGCGAGCTACGTGCCTTCGAAAATCTGGGAATACTTCGTCGCGGAAAATCCGTCGCAGTCGACGGTCGACTCGCTCGCATCGAGCTTCAAAGGCGCCGATTTCACCGTCGGCCCCCTGCTCCGCGAAATTTTCCTCTCGAAGGACTTCTATGCGGATTCCGTCGTGCGGAACCAGATCAAGCCGCCCGTGCAGTTCCTCGTACAGATGCTCAAGCAGCTCGAGATTTCCGAGCCGCCGCGTGGTTTCCCGATCCAGGGCCAGCGCGAACTCGGCCAGCAGTTGTTCATGCCACCGAACGTCGCCGGCTGGGACTGGGGCAAGGCGTGGATCAACACGAACACGCTGCTCACCCGCTACAACCTCGCCGGTTATCTCACGAAAGGAGCCGAAGCCGCACCGGGCCTCGCCCAGAACGACGGCGACGCGATGGCGATGATGGAGGAAAGCGACAAGCCGAAGAAAATCTCGATGAAGAAAACGCCGGGCGCCGCCCGCAATTGGAACGGTCCGGACTACAAGAAGATCACTCCGAAGGAGCTTCGCGAAAACCCCGCCGATCTCGTCGATTCACTGATCTTCCGCTTCTTCCAGGGCACCGTGCCGGACAAGGCGCGCGGCTCCTTCATCGAATACGCCACGACGAAACAAGGCGTCGTTTTCACCGACAAAGAGGTCGCGGAACTCGCCCACCTCATGCTCAGCACCCCTTACTACCAACTCTCCTGAAATCATGAACTTCGACCTCATGAAAACCCGCCGCGATTTCCTCCGCTCGACCGTGCTCGGTGCTTCCGCCGCCTGGACCGTGCCGATGTTCATCGACAAGACCTTCGCGCAGCTCAACGAAAGCACCCGCGACAAGGCCACGCAGTTCGCCACCGGAAAAGATGATACGATCCTTGTCGTACTTCAGCTCGCGGGCGGCAACGACGGGCTCAACACGCTCGTGCCTTTCGCCGACGATGCCTATCACAAGGCCCGTCCGAACATCGGCAAGAAGGAGAAGGATCTCATCAAGCTGAGCGACCAAGTCGGACTCAACAACTCGATGCCGTTCCTCGGCTCGCTGTTCAAGGAAGGCAACCTCGGCATCGTCCAGGGTGTCGGCTATCCGAACCCGAACCGCTCGCATTTCGTCTCCACCTCGATCTGGGAAACGGCCGATCCCGCGAACCGCTCGGCCACCGGCTGGCTCGGCCGCTATTTCGACAGCGCCTGCAAAGGCTCCGATCCGACGGTCGGCATCAGCTTCAACAAGACGCAGCCGGAAAGCTTCGGCGCGGTGAGAAACCCGGGCGTCTGCCTCAACACACCCGAACTCTACCGCTGGATCTACGGCGGCGGCGAGAAAGCCCAGGCCGAGGAATTTTTCGCGGACCTGAATTCCCCCGAGGAAGACATGGGCAACCAAGGCTCGTCCATTGACATGCCCGCAGGTGGAAAAATCGGCGGCATCGTCGGCGAAACCAACCTCGCCTTCCTCGAACGCGTCGCACTCGACGCCCGCGTCAGCTCGAAGAAGATCCTCGAAATCGCCGCGAAACACAAAACGACGGTCCAATACGACGGCACGCCGATCGCGCGGAACCTCAACCTCGTTTCCCGGATGATCGCCGGCGGCATGCCGACCCGCGTCTATTACGTCAGCCACGGCGGATTCGACACCCACAACCAGCAGGTCAACTCGCATGACAAGCTGCTCGGATCGCTCGACAGCGCGCTGAAATCCTTCTTCGCCGACCTGAAGCAGCAGGGCAACGACAAGCGGGTCGTCCTGATGACCTTCTCCGAATTCGGCCGCCGCGTTCACGAAAATGACAGCGCCGGCACCGACCACGGCAAGGCGTCCTGCCTTTTCGTCGCCGGACCGGGGGTGAAAGGCGGACTCTTCAGCAAATACCCGAGCCTCTCCGACCTCTCCGCCGGAGACCTGAAGCACACCGTCGATTTCCGCAGCGTCTACACCACGTTGATCGAAGACTGGCTCAAAGCCCCGTCCGCGAAGCCGATTCTTGGGGCAAGCTACGAGAAGCTGAAACTCGTCTGATCGCTTCCCGCTGATTTTCAACGCAAAGGAGATTTCTTGGTCTCCTTTGCGTTTTTTAAAATCCATTATTGAAAATGCGTCTCAATAGCTTCAATTTCCTTGCATGCTC
>DATLIO010000057.1:0-3703 GCA_035539355.1 Luteolibacter sp. | reverse complement strand
GGCCGAAGTAGAGGCCGTCTTCTCGCTGCTTGCCGAGGGATGCGGAAGGAAGCATGCCGAGGGAGCCGGAGATCATCGCCATTTCATCCGAGAGGATGTCGCCGAAGAGGTTCTCGGTGACGAGCACGTCGAACGAACCCGGACGCTTGATGAGCTGCATCGCGGCGTTGTCGACATACATGTGCTCGAGCGTGACTTCGGGGAACTCCTTCGCGATCTCGATGACGGTTTCGCGCCACAGGACGGAGGAAGCGAGGACGTTCGCCTTGTCGACGGAAAGGAGGCGCTTCTTGCGGCCGAGAGCGGCGGTGAAAGCGACGCGGGCGATCCGTTGGATCTCGCTCTTGTGATAGATCATCGTGTCGAGCGCGACCGGTTCGCCGTCTTTCTCGTGACGGCCTTTCGGCGCGCCGAAATAGATGCCGCCGGTGAGTTCGCGGACGCAGAGGACGTCGAAGCCATCGGCGATCAGCTCCTGCTTCACCGGGGAAGCGTGGGTGAGGGCAGGAAGGCAGACGCCCGGACGGAGGTTGGCGAAGAGGCCGAAGTGTTTCCGCAGGGGAAGCAGCGCGCCGCGCTCCGGCTGGATGTCAGGAGGAAGGGTTTCCCATTTCGGGCCACCGACGGAACCGAAGAGGATCGCCTGGGCGTTTTCGGAGGCTTCGACGGTCGAAGGAGGAAGCGGGTGGCCGGTGGCATCGATCGCGGCGCCGCCGACGAGATGTTCGGTGCGGGTCACGGAGAAACCGAACTTGGTTTCGACGGCTTCCAGAACGCGGACGGCCTGGTCCATGACTTCGGGGCCGATGCCGTCTCCGGCGAGGATGGTGATGCGGTGGTTGCGAGACATGATGGGGCGGGGAGACTGACCAAGCGGGCGGGGAAGGGCAAGAGGAAGAACGCGATGCCTCCCGGAGCGCTGAATGCTTGCGGCGGAAGGAAAGCAGGTGCATGATCGGTCCATGCAGGCTGTCACCGAGAGATTGCGGAATTTCCTCCAGTTCGTTGCGATCAAGCTCATCGATGATCCGAGCCAGGCGCAGCTCAAGGTGGCGGAACTCGGTCCCAAGAAGCTTCGTTTCAAACTCGTTCTCGCTCAAGCGGATGTGGCCATGCTCATCGGTCGGAACGGATTCACCGCATCGGCCATCCGGAGCGTTCTGAAAGCCGCCGCCGAGAGGGAGGGCGTGCAGGTGAATCTGCAGATCCATTCCCATGAGGAGGAGGCGGAAATCCTCGCCCGTGGCGACGGGCATTGAGAGGTGACAAGTTTCTGACACCTGTCGGGTTGCGGCTTGGCTCTGGCATGATGGATGCTATGAATAGCGCGGGATTTCCCACCGCATCCGCACCCATTTTCCATGTCCATCCACGTCGCCCTCCACCACCGCACGAGTTACCAATATGAACGTCCGGTGGAGCACGGTGCCCACGTGGTCCGCCTCAGGCCGGCACCGCACTGCCGTTCGCGCATTCTGAGCTACAGCCTGAAGGTTGGTCCCGAAGCCCCGTTCATCAACTGGCAGCAGGACCCGCAGGCGAACTACCTCGCCCGGCTGATGTTTCCGGAGAAGCGCGAACGCCTCGACATCGAGGTGGATCTGGTCGTGGAAATGTCCGTCCAGAACCCCTTCGATTTCTTCCTCGAACCGCAGGCGGAGAATTTCCCGTTCACCTATGAAGCCGGGCAGAAACGCGAGCTCGAGCCATTCCTGAAACTCGAACAACCCGGGCCGCTGCTCGCCAAGCGGATCGCGAAATACCGCGGCAAGAAGTGCAGGACGATCGATCTGCTGGTGGGGATCAACTCCGACCTCCAGAAAGACATCAACTACAACATCCGGATGGAGCCGGGTGTGCAGGCACCGGAGGAAACGCTTTCCATCGAATCGGGCTCCTGCCGCGACTCGGCGTGGTTGCTGGTGCAGATCCTGCGGCATCTCGGCCTGGCGGCGCGCTTTGTTTCCGGCTACCTCATCCAGTTGAAGGCGGATGTGAAATCCCTCGACGGCCCCAGCGGTGCGGAAGTCGATTTCACCGACCTGCACGCATGGACGGAAGTCTATCTGCCGGGTGCCGGATGGATCGGTCTCGATCCGACGTCCGGTCTGCTGGCAGGTGAAGGACACATCCCGCTCGCCTGTTCTCCCGAACCATCGAGCGCGGCACCGGTCACCGGTGGAACCGAGCCGTGCGAATCCGAGATGGAGCACGAGATGTATGTGCGCCGGATCTACGAATCCCCGCGGACGACCCTGCCTTATCGCGACGAGCAGTGGGAGGAGATCCTTGCAAGCGGCCGCAAGATCGATGCGGACCTCGACAAGATGGACGTGCGCCTGACGATGGGCGGCGAGCCGACGTTCATCTCGGTGGATGATTTCGATGGCGACGAGTGGAACAACGCCGCGCTCGGACCGACGAAGCGCATTCTCGCGGACCAGCTCATCAAGCGCCTGCGCGGTCACTTCGCGCCGGGCGGACTCCTTTTCTACGGCCAGGGCAAATGGTATCCCGGCGAGCAGCTCCCGCGTTGGGCGCTTTCCTGCTACTGGCGGAAAGACGGCGAACCGATCTGGGAAGACGGCAGCCTCATCGCCGATGAATCGAAGGACTACGGCTTCACCGAAGAGGACGGGAAAGCCTTCGCGACCGAACTGGCACTCGCGCTTGGTGCCGATCCGAACTGGCTGATCCCTGCCTACGAAGACGCGTTCTACTACATGTGGCGTGAACGTTGTCTGCCGGGGAATGTCGATCCGCTGCAATCGAACCTGAAGGACAAGCTCGAGCGTGACCGGCTGACGCGCGTCTTCACGAAAGGGCTGAACGAAATCGTCGGCTGGGTCCTGCCACTCGAAACCACCGATACCCCCGAAGGCAAACGCTGGGTGAGCGGACCGTGGTTCCTCCGCGACGAGACGCTGTTCCTGCTTCCCGGTGATTCGCCCATCGGCTACCGGCTTCCTCTCGATTCGTTGCCATGGGTCACCGAAAAGGAGTTCCCGTACCACAAACCCGAAGACCCGACACGCGATCTGCCGCCGCTTTCCACGTATCGTGAAACCGCGGTTCTCCATCAGTCACGGAAATCCGCCGATCCTCTCGCATCGATCCCCGCCGCGCCGGTCTACGCGGATGGCGACCAGGACGAGACCCGCGAAACGAAGTCCGGCGATCTTCCGCCGCTGCCGAAATACCGTCCGTGGGAAAAGCAGCCGGAAGACCAGCAATCCGCTTCGTGGATCATCCGCAAAGCCATGTGCTTCGAGGTCCGGAACGGCCGGCTCCACCTCTTCCTGCCACCGGTTGCGACCACGGAGGATTTCCTGAATCTCGTGGCCGTGATCGAACACACCGCGTCGAAGCTTTCGATGCCGATCATCCTTGAAGGCACGACACCGGCTTACGATCCACGCATCCAGAAAGTCGGCGTCACACCGGACCCGGGCGTCATCGAGGTGAACCTGCAGCCGGCGGCTTCGTGGGACGAGCTCGTTTTCAACACCAAGACGCTTTACGACGAAGCGCATCTCTGCCGCCTCGGCACGGAGAAATTCATGCTCGATGGCCGTCACAGCGGCACGGGTGGGGGCAACCACATCATCATCGGTGGTGAGACGCCTTCGGACAGTCCGCTGCTGCGCCGTCCGGATCTGCTGCGGAGCATGGTGACCTTCTGGAACCATCATCCGTCGCTGAC
>DATLIO010000056.1:0-3165 GCA_035539355.1 Luteolibacter sp. | reverse complement strand
ACGTTCGTCATACGCGCAGACACTGGTGGAAACGGGGATTCTGTTAGGCGGTGGCGTCTCGATCGTCGACATGTCCCGCGCGCCCATCAGTGCCATGTAGAGGGTGCGGGGAATGGGGGTGGCCGAAAGCGTGAGTACGTCGACCTGCCGGAAGAGCTGCTTGAACTTTTCTTTGTGCGCGACGCCGAAGCGCTGTTCCTCATCAATGTCAACAAGTCCGAGATTCTTGAATTGCACGTCTCCCGAAACGAGCCGGTGGGTGCCGAAGACAAGGTCGACCGACCCGTCCTCCAGACCTTTCAACGTGTCACGGACTTCGGATGGAGTCCTGAAGCGGTTGAGCAGATCGACACGCATCGGGTAATCCGACATCCGTTCGCGGAAAGTGCGCCAATGTTGTTCCGCGAGAACCGTGGTGGGCACGAGGATCGCGACCTGTTTGCCGCCGGTGATCGCTTTGAACGCCGCGCGGATCGCGACTTCGGTTTTTCCGAATCCGACGTCGCCGCAGATCAACCGGTCCATGGGACGTGGCGATTCGAGATCGAGTTTCGCGTCATCGATGGCGCGGCGCTGGTCGGCGGTTTCGGTGTAGTGGAACGACTGCTCGAACTCATACATCCACTTCGAATCCGGGGGATGGGCGAAACCGGATTCGTGCTGACGTTCGGCCTGGACGCGGAGAAGCTGCGCGGCGTAGTCGAGAATCGACTTCTCGGCGGCTTTGCGTGCGGTTTTCCAGACGTTGCTGCCGAGCTTGTTCAGTTCCGGGGTCTTGCCTCCGAGGCCGACATATTTCCCGACGAGATGCGCCTGCTCCAACGGCACTCCGAGCATCGAACCGTCGCGGTATTCAAGAAGCAGTTCCTCGCCTTCCTCGTTCTGCTGGATGCCTTTGAACCTCGCGATGCCGTATTCATAGTGGACGACGAGATCGCCTTCCTCCATCTCGTCGAAAGTCGCTCGTGCCCGTGCGGCACGGGCACGTTCGAGCGTCGAGCGCCGTGGTCCTCCGGGAGTCCGGTAGCGCCCGAACAGCTCCGACGAGGAAAGCACCGCGAGCTTGAGGAACGGAACGGTGAATCCGCTGAGAAGCTCGCCGCGGATGGGGATCAATCCGAGATCCTGCTCGAGATTCTTTCCGGCCAGTTCGGTGAAGCGTTCCTCCTCGCCCTTGTTTCCGAAAACCATCGCGACTTCCCAGCCATCGCGGCTCCACTCGTTGAGTTGTTTGAAGAATCCTTCGCGCCTTGCTTCTTCGAGAACGAAGTCGCCGGCTTCGAACGTGCCGAGCGGACTGCCATAACAGGCGAGCGAGTAGTCCTCCTCTCCTTCGATTTCAGCCGCGTCCTCGAGGATGCGTGCGTCGGGTCGGACGATCTCCGCATTGAATGAGATGAGGATATCGTCCGCACGCTTGTAATCGGCGACCGACGCTTCCGAGGCAGGTTCGGCGAGAAGCAGATCCGCCTCAGCGAGCTTGGTGGTCGAAGCCTGCGAATCGAGGTCGAATTCACGGACCGATTCCAGATCGGTGTCGAAGAATTCGAGCCGGAGAGGTCGCGCCGCCTGCCATGCGAAAAGGTCGATGATGCCTCCGCGGACGGCGAATTGGCCCCGGCCGGCGACGGTCGGAACGCGCTCGTAGCCATGGTCGGCGAGCTGTTTCGCCAGATCCGATGGATCAAGGCGAATGCCCGGTTTCAGTGAAGTGCGGCTGGATCTCAGCGCGGAAGGAGAGGGGGCTTTGCTTTCGAAGGCGTCGCTGCCGCAGATGACGACCGCTTTTTCCGAACGCGCCAGCATTTCCAGGACCGCGAACCACTCGGCGGCGGATTCGGGATCGGCGATGGTGCCGTCGCCCGTTTCCGTCGGCGGATCCGGCAGTACGGAGGACCGGATGCCCCAGAGTTCGAGTTCGGCGGCGAGCCTTTCCCTTTGCCGGGGAAGATCGCAGACCAGCCAGTGGCGGCGTTTTCCGAGATCCCGGAAAGCCTCGATCGCGGCGCCGGCGAGAAATGCATGGGAAGCAACCGCGCTGTGATCGAGCAACAGTTCTCCATCGCCGGCGGCCGCGGGGGCCAGGCGTATGGAGAACTCAGGAGAAGTCACAGCGCGGCGGAGCCACGCGCGGGCGCGATCGTCCGTTTTGGACACGGGGCACCGTTAACGGAGGACTTGGCTTTCCGCAAGGACCGGCTGTCAGCGTTTGCGGCGGAAAAATGCCAATGACAGCGCGGCGGCGGACAGGGCAAGGCCCGATGGCTCGGGGATGGAGTCCGGGAGGCCGCTGCTTGAGTAGCTGGTGGTCAGACCTCCGAGGCTTGTCCATGTGCTGGACGAGTTGACGCCGCCACTGATCCCATTGAGATCCATGTTGAGTGAGTTGGCTTGGTTGCTGGTCGCAACCACGTACCGCAATCCGGAGTTCTCATTGAAATTCGTGACGCCGGCCAGCCCGATGCTGTTGATCGCCGACACCAGCGAAGAGAACGGGATGACGAAAGTGACGAAATGATCGGCATGATTCGCACCACCGCCGGATCCGCCATCGATGTTGAAATTCGAGGCCGAGGAATCGATCGTTGATACCGGCGTGAACGACAGACTGGCGGAAACATTGGTTGTCTGTTCGTAGTAAGGATTCGTGGTGCTGATGCTCGTGGTGCTCGGAGAGATGTTCTGGCCGGTTCCCGCACGATACAGACCGATTTTGGAATCCTCGATGGCTCCGGCGAAAAGGTCGATCTTGCCGTCCGCATTGGCGTCGATGCCGATCCAGATGACGGTTTTCAAACCGGCTGGACTCGCATCGCCGGCAAGACGGACACGGAATCCGATGCTTCCATCGGTCAGCGATGGCGTGCCGGCGTTGTCGAACGCCGTGTAGAATGATGGGAGGCTGGCATTGCCGACGATGTCTCCTTCGATGCCACCGGTCTGCTGATCATTGGAAGGATCGGCTAGATTGGGATTGGCATATTGAACGGCGATCCAACCGGTCGAGGGGCCGGTCAGCGACAGGGCTGCGGATGCGGTCGGGGCACAATGGTACAACAGGGCACCACAAAGGTACAGGGAGGTTCTCATGGGGAGGTGTAGGGAGCGTGACCAGGGGGGTCGCGGTGGAAATAAGGATTATGGTAAATTTAGGAACTCTTAAAT
>DATLIO010000055.1:0-1619 GCA_035539355.1 Luteolibacter sp. | reverse complement strand
GGCGGGTGGCGAAATACGGAGCGATCGGAACGAGGCGTCCTGCTCCGTTCCTGCTGTTTGCGGTGAAAGGTTAGTTCCTCAATCGAAACCGGGCAGGCCTTTGCGGATGGTTTCGGAAAACGTGGCCGGATCCGGATTCGCGAGAGCGGCGGGATTGATGTGGCTGCGTTGTTTCAATTCAGGGAACGGAACGCTCTTGTCGAAGATGCCGAGTTCGTCGAGCGCTTCGTCGAGCCGGCCGTTGGCGAGGATGCGCCAGTCGAGCGAGTGGCGTTCGGGGGTGGTGATCTGGCCGCGGACGGCGGTGGTGCAGTTGGCGGTGACGGCGTTGTACCACGATGGCTTCGCCGCGAAGCGGTTGATGGAATCGAGATACTCGGAGAAACGCAGCCGTGTGGTGGTTTCCTGGATCTTCAGGCGGTAAAGGAACACGTCCTCGCCTTTGCGGAAGTTGGTGCGGAGCCGGATGATGTCGCTTTCGCTGCCGGCGATGTAGACGAGCTCGTATTGTTTGTAGAGGCTGGTGAGGACGTCATAGACCTCGCCTTTCTCGCGGCGGCTTTCGATGGAGAACGCGACATGGCCTTCATCTCCGAAATCGAAGCTGAAGATGGGATGACCGACCAACCTACGGCCTCCCCAGTAGGTCATGAAGAAATCCATGTGTTTCAGTTTCGAGAGATGGAACTGCTTGGTTTCCCATTTCTCGACCGAGGTGCCGTCCGGTTGGTAATCGAAGTTACGGTAGTTCGTGAACGTGACGAGGTCGCCTTCGAGGGTGACCGACGGCACGCGGGCGGATTCGGTTTCCCAGTTGCGGTTCGCGGAGGGTTTCTTGAATGACCAGGGAATGAATACGGCCAGAAAGAGGCAGAGCCATGCGAAGAAACGGACACCGGTTTTCCGTGAGCGGGTGACGGCGAAGGCCAGAAGGATCAGCCAGAAGGCGGCGATGAGGATGTTGCCAATGCCGCCGAGCGGACCATCGAAATAAATGGCGCCGAGAGTCCAGAAGGTGACCGGCGTGAGCAGGAAAACGAGGAGGGCGAAGAGCAGTTTCCGGATCATGGGTGTGCCCGCATGGTAGCTTTCCGGGAGCCGAGGCGCAGAGAAAAATGTCCGCCTTTCCGGAGATCAGCGGCCGCCGGGCTTTGCCTGTGGATTGAGCAGCGCTTCGACGGCGAACTCGGTGAAGGTCCCCGGAGGGCCGGAGAATGCGATTTTCCGTTCCGGATCGAGAACGTAGGCGAGAGGCCAGGTGCCGACGCGATACTCGGCGGAAAGTTTGTTTTCGGGATCGCTGAAGTTGGGGAATTTGACGGTTCCATCAGCCTGGAAAGTCCGCAGTTTTTCCGTCGGGTCGTTGTTCACGCCGATAACGACGACATTCCGCTCGCGGTATTTTTCATCGAGCGAGTTGGCGAATTCGACGAGGCGGATCGCGTCAGAGGTGCCGCTGTTCCAGAAAACGAGGACGATGATTTTCCCCTGATGCTGGGAAAGGTTGAGCGGGCGGTTCCCCGAATCGGTTCCGTTGAGATCCGGCGCGACGCGGCCTTTCGTGAGGTAGCGGATGATGTAGAGTTCGTCGTCGGCGATTTTGGAGACGGGGATGCCGT
>DATLIO010000054.1:0-2502 GCA_035539355.1 Luteolibacter sp. | reverse complement strand
GAGTTGAAATAGATGGGACCGTCGTTGGTGATGGTCGTGCGGTCGGGATTCGGCGGGAGAACGAGCGGCTCGCTTTTTGGCGGGGGCTCGGTGGTTTCGGCGGCGGCGAGGAGATCGGCTTCCTTGAGGAACGCGAGGGCGCTCTCGTTCGCTTTCTGGGACTCTTCGAGGACGTTGCGCATTTCGCCGCGGGCTTTGGCGGCGGCTTCCTTGGCTTCGGCGGCCATGGGCGCGGATTCCTTCGCGATGCGGGCGGTTTCTTCCGGGGTCGGGCCGGGAGGTGGGGCGGCGATGAGCGGAAGGATGGAAACGCCGAGAAGCGCGGTGGCGCGGAGGCCTGGCAGAGCGGAGTTCATGGCGGTGGGAGTTGGTTTGGTGATCGTGGTGATGGCGGGTCCGAGAAGGACTCCTTCGCTTTTCTCGATGGAAAAAATCAAGCCGGTGCCAGAGGAGGTGAGCCGATCGGAGTTGATCGTGACGGCTTCATCCGCCCGGAGAAGGTTTTTCTTCTGGTCGAAAAGCGCCTGTTTGAGATCGACGCGGGCCTTTTGCGAGCGGTCGGGATTGTAGGCGACGATGGAGACGGTTTCGCCGGAGATGAGGTCGGTCTTGATGAGGACCATCCGGTCGGAACGGAGGACGCTGGAAAGTTTCCGGTCCTTGCCGTAGCGGGGGATCATCACCTTTTCGAGGATGCTGCCTTCGGGAAGAAGCGAGATCGCCGGGATGGCGCGGTCGGGTTCTTCGGGTTCCCTCGGTTCGCCGGCGGTTCCGAGGAACTGGCGGAACGGCATCGGTGCGCGCGTCATCTGCGCCGCAGCCGGAAGTGCGAAGCCGGTGGCGAGGGTCAGCAGCGTTGGAAGGGTGGCGCGCAACGGTGAGGCGGGATCAGTGCGAAGCGTGGTGAATCGAGATCAGTTTGACGAGCAGGTCTTCGATGAATTCGAGCGGAATCTGGTTGGGGCCGTCGGACATGGCGTTCGCGGGGTCAGAGTGGACTTCCATGAACAGGCCGTCGACGCCGGTGGCGACCGCGGCGCGGGCGAGGACGGGGGCGAGGACGCCGTCACCGCCGGTGGAACCACCGAGACCGCCGGGGCGCTGGACGGAGTGGGTGGCATCGAAAATGACGGGCAGGCCTTCCTCGCGCATCCAGTAGAGTGAGCGCATGTCGACGACGAGGTTGTTGTAGCCGAAGGTCGTGCCGCGTTCGGTGATGAGGAAATTCTCGCAACCGAACGAACGCATCTTGTTGGCGATGTTGACGGTGTCGAGCGGGGCGAGGAACTGGCCTTTCTTGACGTTCACGGCGCGGCCGGTTTTGGCGGCGGCTTCGAGGAGGTCGGTCTGGCGGCAGAGGAACGCGGGGATCTGGAGGAGATCGATGTGGGCGGCGGCGATTTCCGCCTGGGCTTCGCTATGGATGTCGGTGGTGACGGGGACGCCGAGTTCGCGGCCGATTTCACCGAGGATGCGACAGCCTTCTTCAGGGCCGGGACCGCGGAAGGAGCCGACGGACGTGCGGTTCGCCTTGTCGAAGCTGGCCTTGAAAATGAAATGGATGCCGGTGCGGTCGGCGATTTCCTTGAGCGAGCGGGCCATTTCCCAGGCGAAGGCTTCGGACTCGAGGGCGCAGGGGCCGAGGATGAAAAACGGGGCGGGGCCGCCGACGGGGACGTTGCCGATTTGGAAAGGGGTGAAGGACACGGAATTGGGGATTGGATATTGGAGATGGATGATTGGGGCTCAGTTTCCCGCGGCGTCTTCGTAGAGAGGGCGGAGGTTGTTGAGCGCCATTTTCAGGAGATTGTACTCGGTCGCGGTCAGATTGCCCTGGGTCTTTTGTTCCAGCATTTCGAGGGAATCGATGACGGATTTCGCGGCGCGGAGGTTGATGTCCTTTTCGCCGGTGTGGGGATTGGGGATCTGGCCGAGGAAAAGTCCGGCGTTCTGCGCCTGGAGGATGACGAATTCGTTGAAGCGGGGATCGGCTTCGGGTGCGGGCATGGGTGGAATATGAACAGCGGACGCCGGACGTCCAACATTTCAAGCGTCGGCGGCCCCGGACAGGATGGTGGCGCGGACCGGTTTTGCGGAAAGGAGGCGGGCGGCGGTTTCCCGGACCTGGGAGGGAGTGAGGGATTTGTAGATCGCGGATTGTTTCCGGAATTGCTCGGCGGGTTGGCCGAAGAGGAGATCCAGCGCGACTTGCCGGGCGGTGGAGGCGGGGGATTGCTGCTGGATGGCGAGGCTGCTGAGGACGGTCGAACGGACGCGGTCGAAGGTGTCGTCAGGAATGCCGTTTTCGGCGATTTTCCCGATTTCCACGAGGAGTTCACGACCGGCGAAATCGGCCTGCTCCGGAGAGGTGGCGACGTAGAAGGTGAAGAGTCCGGCGTCGAAGCCGAGGAACTGGGTGGCGCCGACGCGGTAGGCGAGGCCGAGTTCCTCACGGATGCGGGTGAAAAGCGGTCCGGCCATGTCGGTGGCGTATTCCTGGAT
>DATLIO010000053.1:0-4397 GCA_035539355.1 Luteolibacter sp. | reverse complement strand
GTCGTCATCGCAGCCACGCACGAAGTTGTTGGAAGCGGTGAGATTCAGGCCCAGTTTAGCCGGAGAGGCGGCGTTTCCGTTGTTGAGATTGATGCCGTCTCCCCAGGCGCCAGTCACCCGGCAGTCCTTGATGGTGCCGTTGCTGCCCGTCAGCCAGTTCGTGCCGTGCTGAATCCACACCCGCTCGATGAGCCAGTTGTCATTGATCGACATCAGCGCGTAATCGGACATACCACCCGTGCTGCGATAGATTGCGTTCTGATCGACGGTCACGTCACGCAGCACGGAGTTCGTATCGAGATCGAAATGATGGCCATAGGTGGCAGCCGGAGGCACTTCCTCATAGATGACGGTGTGCCACATCCCGGCCCCTTCGACAGTGACATTCTTGAGGTTCACTACCGCACCGGTCAGGCTGAACATCTTGTATCGGCCGGGCGGCATCCACACGGTCTTGCCTTGGGCGCGTGCATCGATCACACACTGCCTGAAACCTGCGAGGGAATCGACCGCACCGGCGGGATCCGCGTTGTAGGGCGCATCCGTAATGGAAAGTGAATTTGCCGGCCGGGTCTTCGCCGCCGCCACCTTCTCCACATCCACGCAGTCGATCTTGTAGTAGGCGGCGGTGTTTGCCGCATCCCGGCGCAGCATGACCGTGGCTCCGGCGGGAATGGCGGCACCGGTGATGAACGTCTGATCCTCATTGTAGAAGCGGAAGGGCGTGCCTCCTGCATTCGGATCATCCAGATGGGTGGTGCCTCCCTTGTAACACCACGATTGCCTCGATCTTAGGGTGATCGCTTGCCGGAAGGTGCCGTTCACATAGAGGTTGATGGTCGTAGTGATCCCGCCACCGTTTGGCGCATCAGGGATGCAGGCGCGGATAACGATCGCATCGGCATTGGCAACGGGATTCGTCCATGAGACCGAGTGACCAGTGGCGTTAAGGTTCACCAGGCCAAGCCCGGATGCTTCCTTCTCCGGTGTATGTCCGGCGGGGAGCACCGAACCGGAGCCAATGACAGTGGCTGTGGCACCGCCAGCGAGCGTGCCATTCTCCGCCTCCAGCGTGGTGAAGGGGGTAGTTGCGCCCGCTCCGAGGACTTTCAACGGCACGAGTATCGCAGCCATACCTAGCCATCGGAGAGGCACGGTGCGGATCCGGTGGAGGAGTGAAGCGCCGGGCTCATCCCCAGGAGCTTGCAGGACTCCGATGTGATCAACCGGTGAGAGCGAGCGCCAGAAAGAGACATGATGGGATTTTTCCATAGGTTTTAGGATTCACCCTTCGGTGTATTACTCATGGAAATAGTCCAACAAGCAAAAGTGGCTTGTGTCCCCGCATTAGGGGACAGCACTTATGAGCTTCTAGGAGCCGCTCCCCGGTGGTTGGAAAGTGGGTCGTTTCCTGTCACTTTGAGTCACTCTCACCATGACGGCATCGCCTGACCCTCAAAATGAGTCCAAGCGTGGGATGCCTTGTCTTCCCTAGGACGGAACCACCGGTGAAGGTGGTGGAGCATAGGAGATTCGAACTCCTGACCTCTTCATTGCGAACGAAGCGCTCTACCAACTGAGCTAATGCCCCTCTGAGAGAGACCCGTTACCGCTCTCATTCCCGGAGCGGGATGGCAAGGAATTTCCCGACGGCGGGCTTGGCAAAAATTCGGGCAGCTTAACAAAGCTTTGCCAAACCCGGAAGGCGGACCAATAATTCCGCCTATGAAATTGGCTCTCCAGATGTCCGCGGCTGGCTTGACCGCGATGTTGCTCGCAAGCTGTGGAAACACCGGCAAAACCGCGGGAAACAACCCGTCGGGCACCGGCCCTTTCGACAGCCGGGGCAATTACATCGAGGACTGGGCCGATAATCCTTCGAAATGGAAGCGCGGCGGAGGCGGGTCGTCTTCGAAACCGGGTGAGTCGCTGGTCATCAACGATGAACCTCCGGCCGATTCCGGTCCGATTCCGACGGTTGAAAACACTCCGCAACCGGGTCAGGTCCGGACGACCACCGTGGTTTCAAACCCGACGCCGATCACGACCGTCCGGAAAACGACCACCACGACGGCACCTTCGAAACCGAAGCCGACCGTCGCCACTTCTTCCAAGCCGAAACCGAAAACCGTCGCTTCCAAGCCGAAGCCGAAGAAAGCGGCGACCGCCCGCTACACGATCAAGAAGGGCGACACGCTCTCGGGCATCGCTTCCCGGAACGGCACTTCCGTTGCGGCCCTGCAGCGTGCGAACGGCATCAAAGGCGCGCTCATCCAGCCGGGCAAGACGCTGGTGATTCCGAAGTGATTTCTTCGTGAATCAGCGACGGTCACAGACCGCCGCTACATCCCTATAAAAAAGAGGCGGGCTTTTCGGCCCGCCTCTTTTGCATTTCAGAAGATCACTTGTAGGTCTTCATCCACTCGAGGATGTCGGCGACATCCTGGGCGGTGAGGCCGAGCTGGTCGGCGTTGAGCATGAGCGAACGGTCCATCTGTTTGCGTTCGGCGATCTGCTTCTTCGGCACTTTCTGGATGACCCCGCCGGTGGAGCGGATCGTCAGCGGATCACCATCGGAAACGACGAGGCCGTCGATCCACTTGTTGCTCTTGGTGCGGATCGCGACGCCTTCGAATCCGAGCGCGATTTCAGCGGAAGGATCGACGATGGCGCGGGCGACGACGTCGGCAGGCTGGCGACCGGCGAAGCCTTTGAGATCCGGTCCGTGTTCGGCGCCTTGTCCGTCGATCTTGTGGCACATGACGCAACGGGCGGCGGTGACCTTGCCCTTCGCGGCATCGCCTTTCAGGGCGATGACATCGGCTGCGGTGAACTTGGTGGAAGCCGGTTTGGCGGGGACCGTGATCTCGGTGACCTCAACCGGTTTTTCGATCAGGCCGCGTTTCTCCATCTCAGCTTTGATCCCGAGCGAGGACCATTCGCCTTCGCTGCGGTTGGTGAGCCACCATTTCGCCTGATCCTTGACCGGTGATTCCGCGGCGGCGAGGTCGAGCATGGCGTCGGCCGAAGCCTTCGCATTGATGAACGCGATCGTGTCGACGGCGAGCTTCCGTTGCTCCTCGGAAAGCGCGTTATCCAGAGCGCGGGCCTTGAGCGCGGGCACGGCGGCTTCCGGCATCAGACGCCACGTGAGTCGGGCGAAGGCGTCCGACCATTTGGCGGGTTCGCCCGGCTTCATCGCTTCGGAAAGCGCGGTCCAGAGCTGGGCGGTGTTCAGTCCTGCTCCGGCCCCGATCGAGAAAAGATAAGCGCGGTCGGTTCCGTCATACGCTTTGGCGACTTCCACGAGCACTTCCTTGGCTTCGTCGAACTTGCGGTTGCGCATCTCCTGGGCGGCTTCGGCACGGATCGCGGCGGACGAATCCTTCGCGAGCTTTTTCGCATAAGGAAGCGCGTCGATTTTCCCGTCGGTGCGGCGAATGGCGCGGAAGGCGATGAGGCGCTGGGCCTCGTCCTTCGATGCGACGAAGGTGTCGAGCTTCGCGACACCCTTTTCGCCGAGATAAGGAAGCAGCCAGATGGCGCGGTTGGCGACAAAGGCGTTCTTGTCATCGAGCACCTTCGCGACGGCGTCGTAGGCTTTCGCGCCTTCGGACTTCAGTTTCTGGAATCCGAGCCAGCGGGTGTTGACCGCCGGCGATTTCAATGCGGCGACGGCTCCGTCGATCGTGTTCAGATCGATTTTCGGCACCACGGATTTGAAACCTTTCGGAGCGAGGCGGTAGATGATGCCACCGGCGCCTTCGTCCTGCGTGCCGTGGCCGCCGACGCGCGGGTCGGTCCAGTCGGAGATGTAAAGCGCGCCGTCGGGACCGACGGAAATGTCGGACGGACGGAAGAGCAGATGCTGGATGTCCTCTTTCTTTTTCTTGTCGAGGTCCTTGATGTTGCCTCCCACGAAGTCCGAACCGGCGAAGTCACCGGATGGGTTCGTCGTCAGGAAATCGGTGCGATCGAGCGTGCGGCCCGCGCCTTTGATCTCCGGCTTGTAGGAGAAGATCGTGTTCTTGCCGGGTTCCGCGGCGAGGAGGGTGCCGACGAACTTGTCGCCCATCGCGCCGTTTTCATAGAATGCGACACCGGTCGGCGAACCGCCGCCGTAGACATCGCCCGCAGGCATCGTGTCCGGATCCCACTGGCGCCATTCGGCGGTCGGGGTGTCCTGGCCGGGACGTTGGTCGGCTTTCCAGGAACGCTTGCCGTCGCGCGATGCGAAACCGGCATTGCCACGCTCAAGGATGTGCGTGACGCGGCAGGCCGGCGGGTCGTCGTTGTCGTTCTGATAAAGGTCGCCGAGCGTGTTGATCGTCTGCTCGTAGGAATTGCGGTAGTTGAAACCGATGATCTCGGCGTTGGTCGCGTCCGGGTTCATGCGG
>DATLIO010000052.1:0-1701 GCA_035539355.1 Luteolibacter sp. | reverse complement strand
AGCTAGACCCACCCACCCCCGGACGCAAGGGAGAACCCGCGTTTCAGATTTTCCAGCCGCCGCGGTAGTCGGTGTGCAACCAAGCGACATCGCCGGTCCCGCCAGCGAACGTGTTTTTCGCGGGGTCCCATTTGAAATTCTTGCCGTGATAATAGGCGAAGTTCAGGAGGTGGCAGGCGATGACCGAGCTGGCGCCGATGCCTTCGTGGGTGATCGGCTGGCCGCGGTCGCGGATGCGGTCGATGAAATCGCCGAGGTGATCCTTGCTGTTCACCAGTTTCACCTTCGCATCCTTGAGAAATTCGGCTTCGAGCAGGTCGAGCGATCCCGCAAGGCCGGGCTGGTCGGTTTTCGCGAGATACTTCGTGACCGGCTTGCCATCGCGGATGACCTCGATCTTGCCGCGGGCGACGTGGATTTCCCCGTCCGATCCGAAGAACGACGCGCCGATCCGCTTTTCCTTTTCGACGTGGACCAGCTCGCAACCGTCTTCGTAGCGGAGCGTCGCACCGGCGATCGCCTTGGAAGCGTTTTCCGGAGCGATGACTTCGACCGGACCGCTTTCGTCACGGCCGAGACCCCACTGCGCGATGTCGACATGGTGCGCGCCCCAATCGGTGACGAAGCCGCCGCCGTATTCACGGTACAGACGCCACATCGGGAAATGGCTGTGCACGCCGCGCGGAGCGAGGACGGAATTGTAAGCGCGCTTCGGCGCAGGTCCGAGCCACATTTCCCAATCGAGACCCGGCTCCATCGTTTCTTCCGGAAGATCGCATGGCACGCCCGGAACACCGAAAGCGGTTTCCACGCGGGTCACCTTTCCGATCGCTCCGTTGCGGACCAGTTCGCTGGCGACGCGGAATTCGCGCATCGAGCGCTGCATCGATCCCGTCTGGAACACCCGCTTGTTGTCGCGCGTCGCCTTCACGATCGACACCGCCTCGCGCACCGTCTGGGTGAGCGGCTTCTCGCAATACACGTCTTTCCCGGCCTGCACCGCGGCCACGGAAATGATCGCATGCCAGTGATCCGGCGTTGCGATGACCACCGCGTCGATGTCCTTCCGATCCAGCACCTCGCGGAAATCCTTGTGGGCGGTGCAGCCTTTCCAGGCGGCGTTCTGGTTTTTCCCGTAGTGATCCTCCACCCGCTTCTTCGCGGCCTCGCGGCGGTTCGTGTCGACATCGCAGACCGCGACGACCACGACATCCGGATGGGCGAGGAATTTCCCGGTCAATCCGCCGGCCTGTTTGCCCGTGCCGATGATCGCGACCGCCAGCTTGCCGTTCGGCGAATTCTGCGCGCGGAGACCTGAGGGTAAAATGAACGGCGCGAGCGAAGCGCCCAGCGCGGTGCCCAAAAAGCGTCGACGGGAAGTGGTGGAAAAAACGGGATTCATGGAACCGCCGGATACGCTTCCGGAAACGGACGATCTTTCGGATTTTCCACGCGAAACACGGCCGATTTTCCCGCTGGGCACCCCATCTTTCCGTGATAGGGTCGCCGCATGTTTCATAAAATCCTGATCCCCGCCCTCGTCATGACGGCATCCGCATTCGCCGCCGATCTCACCAAGATTTCGTTCAACGATGCCGCCGGCAAAAAGACCTCGCTCGCCGATTACAAAGGCAAGGTCGTGCTCGTCGTCAACGTCGCTTCGAAATGCGGCCTGACCCCCCAATACGAAGGCCTCCAGGC
>DATLIO010000051.1:0-3223 GCA_035539355.1 Luteolibacter sp. | reverse complement strand
GTCCAGTGTGACCTCTTTCCCGAGCACCAGATAAATCAGACCGTCCGGAACCTGCAGCGTGCCGTCGGGATTGAGTTGGATGTCACGGCCATCCGCCCCGAGCGCTTTCAGGATCGGCTGCTTCAAAGCGATCACCGCTTTCGCATCGATCTTCCCGGTGTAGATCACCGCGATGCGCTCACCGTCCTCCGAAGCCCCGAACACCCGCGCGAGCTTCACCGGGCTTTCCAGTCCCGGAAGATCGCCGAGATAGCGTTTCCCGGAAAGCATGCGGATGCACTGCACATACGCCGCCATGCTCCGCAGCGGCGAAACCTCGCGGCCCATCATCGAGAAATTCTTCAGCCCTTCTTCATAGTAGGTGAACACGAACGGAAAGTGCCGTTCGACGCCACAGGCTTTCGACTCCATCGCCTTCGCCGCGATCTCCATCGCGCTGTCCGCATCCTGCCCCACCGGCGGACTCGCCGGACCATTCACCCAAGGCCAACCGCACTCGGTGTGCCACAGCGGCATCGCTTCCTTGCCCGATCCTTTGAGCCATTCGCGGTATCGATGGATCATCCCCGCGATGCTCGATGCGCGGTCGTAGGAATGGAAACTCACGGCATCGCAGTCATCGAGCATGCCGTTCGCCGCGCACGTTTCGAAATACGGTCCCGGAGGGATCGTCGCGAACGCACCGGCGACGACCGGCACCTTGGATCCGGCATCCTTCAACGCACGGCTCATCGTTTTCACGAGCGGCACGTAATCATCCGCAGGCACCGGCTTGAGATCGGGTTCGTTCGATGCCTCGGCTCCGCCCCACACCGTCCAATGCTTCGCGACTTCCGCGAGCGACGCGTTCATTTCCGGGAAATCCCCCGGCTTCGCGGACTTGCCGCCGTCGAGGATCTCAAGGATCTGAACACCTTTGCCGGCATACGCTTTTCTCAGCGTATCGAACTGCCGCGCCGTCTCGAAATCGAATTTCCCCTTCCCCGAAGTGATGTTCCCCAAACCCAGCCGCTCGCGGACCATCGTGATGCCCGACCGCGCGGTGATTTCCGCGAGTCCTTCGCGACGGACCGGATCCAGTTCGAGCCATGACAACGCGCCATCGAGCGCGAAGAATGGATCGCTCTTCTCGTTCGGAGGAATCGCAACAACGCCGAACGTCTGGTTCGTCTCCGTGAATGTGATCTCGGCATAACCCGACGTGAACTCGCGCTCCAACGTCACCTTGTTCCCGGAATCCAGTTTCGCCACGCCCTTGCCGACTTCATCACCGACGTAATTCTTCACGACATACGCCACTTCATCCGATGGACCACGGCTCGCCACTGTCCATTGGATCACCGACTTCACCTCAGGCTGCACGAACGCCATCGCCGGACTGACCAACTCCATGCCAGCGACCGCCTTGCTTTCGAGTTCAACACGAAAATCCGAAAGCGAGGGTTTCCCACTCGTCACCGGCTCATGAAAGCGGAAACCCGCGGCGGTGATGCCATCGGTTCTCACGTTCGCCGGCAGCGTCTCCCCGTTCACGACCGTCGTGCCATTGATGAGGAACGTCGCCTTCCGAGCGATCGTATCGAGTCGGAAATCGAGATGGTTCGGTCCGTCCTTTTTCAACATACCGTTGCCCGGCTTCACGATCCAATCCTTCCCGGCCGCATGGACCTGATAACGGTCGTTCGCCACCAGCACCATGATCGAAAGGTTGTTCCAGAAGTTCCCGCTGAGATCCCCACGGCCAAGAGCGAGCGCCGTGAATCCGCTGCCCGCGTGAACGACATCGCCTTCGATCCGGATCGTCCCCGCGATTTCCGGAATCACGAGATGCGCGCCCGCCGCCGATTCCGCGGTCACCCCTGACGGCGAAACCTTCAGCCCCTTGAGCGCGCGCCATTTTCCGCCGCCACTCTCGGAAGATTGGAGATTCAATTCACCCGCCTGCCGATTCGCTCCGGCTTTCAATGAATCCGAAAACACCTGGCCATCCGCCGCGACGAGCGACGCGAACCAGGCCGCAAGAAAACCGATTCTCAAAAACATGACTGTCTTCTACTTCGCAAGCAGTCCGAAAATCACATCGGCATACAGCCGGTGTCCGAAATCATTCGGATGATTCACGCCGTTCACCGTGAGATCCGCGTAGGATTTCAACGCCAGCATCTCTCCGAAAGGAGTCGTCACATCCGCCACCGCAATTCCCGGGCCTTGGAAACCTTTCAACGTCTCCAGATACTTCGGATAAAGATCCGGCGCGGAACCCGTCCACTCCGGATTGCCATAAATCGGCGACACGAAAATGAAATCCGCATCCGGCAATCCGGCACGGACGCCTTCGAGCAACTTCGCATGCGCTTCGCCGAACCGCTCCGGCTTGATGCGTCCGCTGCCATCGTTCATGCCGAACGCGACGATCACGAGATCCGGCTTCTGATCGATGATGAGCGGGATCTGCGTGAGCGCCCATTCCGTGACCTGCCCGCCTTTCGCAAGATTCACATGCTGGATGTCACCGCCGTAGGTTTTCCGCAGACGATCCAGCACAAGACGATCGTAAGGCGGCATGAGCGGAGGTTGCCGCACCGTGACCGACGCGCTGCCACCCGCACTGATGCTGTCACCGATCACCGCGATCTTCAGCGGCTCCTTGTTCTTCAGCTTCGAAAGGGTGCGTGCCAGCTCCTTCTCCGCATACTCCGGACGGAAGCCGTTCCACTTCTCCTTGTGACGATACGTGATGACCACCTGCTTCACCAGGAACGCCCGTGGATTTTCCGCCCAACGCATGAAGCGGTTTTCGCCGAACTTCGCCGCGCGTTCACCCTTCGCCGCACGGATCGCATCCGGAGCACCTGCCGGCGGAAACAGCTCCTCCAGTTTCAGAAATGGAACCGCGGATCCCTGCGGCAGTGAAAACTCACGCGATCCTTTCGCAGGAACAATGATGTCTTTGCCCGCTTCATAGGTCTTCGCGAGATCGGCGCTGCGGATCGAGAGGATCTCCGACGGTTCGAAAAGCAGCTTCGCCACCGGTTTGCCGTCGCCCTGGTCAATGAACACCACCGGCTCGTTCGTCACGGTGTCCGACGCCCACACGGGAGCACCGGTCAGCTTTTCCAAAGGTTCCGTCGGCGGCGGATAGTTCGCCTGCGGCTTGAGCACGGGAATGTCCTTCACTCCGGAAATCGGCGCGCCACTCGCGGTGACCTTGAACTGATCGATC
>DATLIO010000050.1:0-2197 GCA_035539355.1 Luteolibacter sp. | reverse complement strand
GTGTGCGTGCGGAGCAGTTTTCCGGAGTCGAAATAGAACGTGTCCTTCTCATTCCGCGCCGGGTGATCGGCCGGCGTGTTCAGCGCGTCGAAGCAATGGAACTCGTCTTCGATTTCCGGACCATCGGCCAAGGCGAATCCCATGCGGCGGAGAATCCCGATCGCCTCGTCACGGATCTGCGTGAGCGGATGCAGCGCACCCGTCAGCGGAAGCCGTCCCGGCAAGGTGACATCGACCCCGGCCAGCGCGGCCTTGTCGGCGATTTCCTGAAGCCCTTTCTGCTTTTCCTCGAGCGCGGTGGTGATCGCCGTGCGGGCGGCGTTCAGCGACTGTCCGAAGGCGGCTTTTTCCTCCTTCGGCACGTCCTTGATCGCGGCTCCGGCCAAGGTCAGCGTGCCTTTTTTACCGAGGACGTTGACCCGGGCGTCTTCTAGCGCACGCTCGTCCGCCGCGGCGGCGATGCGATCGAGAGCTTCGGATTGGATGGAGGCGATCTGCTCGTTCATGGGAAAGGCAGAGGGCTTTAGATGGAAATGCCGGAGCGGTCAAAGCCAAGCTGTTGAATCAATATATCCGCAAAATTAACGAATTTTCTTGGCAAGCGGTAAAAATGCGGAGAAAATCACCGCATCCACCCCGAATATACAATGCACTTACCAATTTTGATCCTCGTCTCGACTCTCGGCCTCCTTTTCCTGTTGAGGCAACCCTGATCTCCCCCCACACCCATAACAAAGGGGTCGGTCCGTTCCCCAAACGGGCCGGCCTTTTGTTGGGCGGAATCTACGAAATTCGCTCTAATCCAATGTTCTGGATATACCCTCGGCGGCATTCAAAATACTTGGAAAAGCCGGCTTCCAACCCAGCGACGCCAGCTTGGCACTGGACACCCTCTTGTGGGTCCAGCCCCGTTTCCGGTCCGGATCCCTCGGCCCGAAAGGCGGCATCGGTTTGCCGAAAAGTTCGGCGAGCCCCCGGTGACAGTCGAGCTGGCTCAGCGGCTCGAAGTCCGAAACATTGAAAATACCGCCTTCATGGCGACCGCTTGTCGCCAACAGGTAAACCGCCCGGGCCGCGTCATCCCGGTGGATCTGGTTCAGGAAACGCCGGCCATCCTCCTCGATCACGGTTTCGCCATTGAGGAATCTTTTCAGGATCACGCTCCGGCCCGGCCCGTAGATGCCCGCGAGACGTGCGACGGTTCCGCCCGCCTCCAGCACGATTTCCTCCGCCTCCCGGAGCAAACGGCCGGTCTCACGATCCGGAAGCGCCGGACTTTCCTCGGTGACCGTCGATCCATCGGTCTGCGCGTAAACCGAAGTGCTCGATGTGAAAAGCAGCGGCACACCGGAAAACACCGTCGTCAGATTCCGGCAGCCATCGACATACACCCGGCGATAGGCATCCGCCCCGCCTCGCCCGGATGCCGCGCAGTGGACGATGAAATCCACCCCACCCGTCCGTTCCGCCAACGCGGTGACTTCGGCGATCGACGAAACATCCGCCGCAAGCGCCCCGCCATCCCCGGACAATGAAACCGGAATCACCGACCAGTCATGATCCCGGAAAACATCCCCGATCGCCTGGCCGAGATACCCGTTCCCGATAAGAAGCAACTTCCCCATGATTTCTTATTTCGCGGCCGCAGCCTGGAATTTTCCGCGGATCTCCGAGTTGTCACCGTTTCCGATGTTCGCGTGCTGGATGATCATCACCGTGTAGCGCCCCTTCACCGGATCGATCCAACCCTGCGTTCCGTAGGCACCACCATGCCCGGATGATCCGGGCGAAAGCGCGGCGGTCGCACCTCCCGGACTCTTCACCTGGATCCACCCGATGCCATAGGTGTTGCCTTTGACGAAGCCGACATTGTCGACATTCTCCACGGCGTCCGTCCGCGAACGGATCATCGCGGCGATGGTCTCCGGTTTGAGGAAACGGCGTCCGTTGGCTTCACCGCCGTTCAGGATCATCGAGAGAAATTTCCCGTAATCCTCGGCCGTGGAGAACAATCCGCCGTTCGCACGAGGATAACGACTAGGATCGCCGTACTCCTTTCCCGCGAGCACCCGGGGCAGCACAGGCTCAAGTCCGTTCCCGGTTTTGTTATAGGAAAGTGCCATGCGTTTCACCTGATCCTCACCGGGATAGAATGACGTGTCCTTCATGCCGAGCGGACCGAACAGCCGCTTCTCAA
>DATLIO010000049.1:0-2508 GCA_035539355.1 Luteolibacter sp. | reverse complement strand
ATGTCGTTCTGCAGGCGCGTGGTTTCGATGAGCGCTTCGGTCTGCAGGGACTTGAGCTCGTTGGTGAGTTTGTCGGCCTTGAGCTTCGCGATATAGCCTTCGGTGGTGAGTTTTTCCTTTTCCGAACCGTTCTTGGCTTCGGCCTCGCTGCGTTTCGCGGATTCGAGGGCGAGGCGTTCGGTGATCAGCTCGCGCTCGACCTTGAGACGGGCGATTTCAGCGCGGAGGGCGGCGGATTCGGCGAAGACGCGCTCGGTATCGAGCTTGTTCGAAGTGACGACCGCGTCGAGCTGGGAGGCCGGGGAAGCTGCGGGAACCGGTGGCGGAGCGGGGGCAGGCGTGGCTTCCGCAGGTGCGGCTGGGGCGGCGGCGGGGCCGACGGAGCCGGAAGGACCTTCCTTCGCGAAAGAGAGGGCGGCGAATGAAAGGCCGATGAGGGCGCAGGTGGCTGGAAGTTTCATGACGATGGGAGCGACGGAGAGCAAACGGTGGGCCGGGGGAGAATTTTTCCCCCGAATCCGCTGAAATCAAGCGTCTCCCCGCTTTTTGCGCAAGCCGAGAAAGAGAACGGTGGCGACGAAGGCCAGGAAGATGAAGGCGCCGATTCCGAAAAACTTGAAGAGGCGGCTGGAGGCGGCGTCGACCTGTTTGTTGGTGATGATGGTCTCGATTTTCTCCCCCTCCTTGCGGCGGAGGATGAGTTTGCCGTCGGAAAGTTCGGTGCCGGTGAGCTTTTTCATCGCCTGGCCGATCACGGGATCGGTCTTGTAGCGTTCGGTGATCCGGTGCGGTGACATCCGCTCGATGAACTCGGGGGCGACGGTTTTTCCTGGCACCTGGATGTCGGAAATCTGGAGGACGATCTCTCCTTCGAAGAGCTCGGGTTTCGCGGTCAGCGTGCCGTTCAGATAGCGGCGGTCCGCGGTGATGGTGCCGACTTCGCCTTCACGGGTGAGGCGGGGTTTGCCATTGAGCGGAAAGGAAACGGCGATGCGCAGGTTTTCCGGGGTGATTTCCAGAACGCGGAAGGTGCCACGGAAGTCCTTGAGCGGTTCGTAAACGGCCAGCGACGTGTTGATGTCGTCGGCGGTGAGGGCGAGGGTGGTGTCCTTGCCGTCGACCAGGTCCTGACGGAAGACCTCAAGCCGCTCGGCGAGGTTGTTGAGGTCGGCTTCGCGGTTTTCGACGGAGCTGATTTCGATGGGCGCGGGCTTTTCGTCGGTGAACTTCGCGATCGCGTTGAACTGCCGGTAGAAGGTGACGATGGAGACGACGATCAGGAAAATCATCATCGCGATCACGCAGATGAAGATCGCGCAGCCGGCGAAAGGGGATCGTGCGGTGGCTTTCGCCGGGTCGTCAGGGGATGCCATGTCAGGATGCAGGATGGATCAGCCGTCGTTGCGGCGGCGCTCTTCTTCTTCAGGAATGCTGTTGGGAGGTCCGGCGGACGGGTCGTCGAGATCGGCGATTTCCGGCGGGTGCTCGGTGTGGGTGTCGCCGTGGTAAGGATCATGCTCCGGCGTTTCCTCGGCGTGCCAGCCGTCATCGGCATGATCGGCGTGCTCGTCGTTGTGCTCGGTGCGGATGTGCTCGTGCTCCTCGTAGTCGCGGAGCAGGCGCTCCATGCGTTCCTTGGCTTCCTCGTCCTCCTGCTTCTTGATCTTCCTCTCGTGGAAATAGGCGAGCCAGATGCAGATCTCGTAGAGGAAATACATCGGCACCGCCATGAGCGAGAGCGTGATCACGTCCGGAGTCGGAGTGAGGACGGCGGCGAGAACGAGAACGCCGACGATGGCGTAGCTGCGGGTCTTCGCCATCGTGGAGTAGCTCAGCAGGCCGAGTTTCACGATGACCATGACCACGACCGGAAGTTCGAACGCGAGGCCGAACAGCAGGGTGAAAGTGGTGGCGAATGAAATGTAATCGCCGATCCGCCATTCGTTGGCCACACCGAGGGAAAGGCTGTATTCGTAGAAGAATTTCAGGGCTTTCGGCAGGACGAGGAAATACGCGAAGGCGACGCCGGAAAGGAACAGTCCGAAGCCGATCGCGAGTGCCGGCCAAAGCATCTTCTTCTCGTTGTCGTGCAGGCCGGGCACGATGAACTGCAGGATGAACATCAGCAGCAGCGGGAAGGCGAGGATGATGCCTGCGAAAAACGCGAGCTTCATGGAAAGCATGAATGTCTCCGAGACTTTCAACGATGAAAGCATGCCTTTGCCGTCTTTCGACGGAACTTCGGGAGAAACCTTGCGTTCGATGAGGAAGTTCACCTGATCGCGGATTTTCTGATCGGTGGTGGCGGCGTTGAGGAAAGCGGCACGTTTGGCCTCAGGCAGGGCGAGGGTCGCGGTCTGGAGGACGGCGATGCGGGCATGAAATATGAGGTCGGGATCGCCAAGTTCCTTCACGAAAATTTCGCGCTCGGCGGGTTCGAGGAGGAGGAATGCGTGGCCCACTGCCTTGGCCTCGTCCCAGTGTTCCGGAGTGATGGGGATCGGCGGT
>DATLIO010000048.1:0-2062 GCA_035539355.1 Luteolibacter sp. | reverse complement strand
ACGCCGAAGTGACGGAAGCGGAGGAATTGGAGGTTCCGGTGCCGCTGATGGTCTGGCGCATCGCGATGTCACCGCTTCCCAGATCGACGAACGATGAATTGGCGGTTCCCGAGTTGTTTTCTGCAAACAGCGCGGAGACATCCGTTCCGGCGGTGTAGGTGTCGAAGTTCGTCGAAAACGGCAGCGTGACGCTGGCGGCAAAAAGATTTGCCGATCCGCAAAGCGAGAGAATCGGAAGAAGGGATTTCATGGGGTTTGGGCCATTACGTAATGGCTCCCCCATGGAAGTCAAAGTGGAAAGCTGGAACTCCCTGAAAATCAGGTAGTTTTTAATCAAATCGTGGCAAGGAGCGATTCATCCCAGTCCTTCCAGACGGGATCGAGGCTCTGTGACTTGAGCATTGCGGCAATCTCAGCGGCGGACCGGTGGTCGGTGATCTGGAATTGTTCGGTCGCTTTTTCGCAGCCGGATTTTTCCTGGAGTTCGACACGGCGTCCTTTGACGGTGAGATGGAGATCGTCATGGCCGGCTCCGGTGTAGCCGCCGGGTTCGGTCCTTGCGCCGGCGGACATGTGGGTCACGCCGAGCGTGGCGATGGCGTCGCGGAGATTGGCGGGCTCGCGGGTGGAGACGACGATGCCAACCTGCGGGAAAAGGATACGGAAAGCCGTGATCAACCGGACGAACGAGCGGTCGGGGAGATAAAGATCGGGATCCGGCTCATACTCGTAATTCCCGGCGTAGGGCCGCATGCGCGGGAAAGCCACGGTGAACTGGGCTTTCCAGCAATGCTTGTAGAGGTATTCGAGATGGGCCGCGAGGGCGAGCGCCTCGTATTTCCAGTTTGCGAGACCGAACAAGGCGCCGATGCCGATGCGGCGGAAGCCACCTGCATAAGCGCGCTCGGGGCAATCGAGACGCCAGTCGAAATTCTTCTTCGGTCCTGCGGTGTGGAGGGTCGTGTAGGTCTCGCGATGGTAGGTTTCCTGATACACCACCAGTCCTTCGGCGCCATGGGCGACGATTTCGGCATATTGGTCATCTTCCATCGGACCGACTTCCAGGCCGAGGGTGGGGACGAAAGGCTTCAAGGCATCCAGGCATTCCTGGAGGTAGCCGTCCGAGACGAACTTCGGATGCTCGCCTGCGACGAGGAGGATGTTGCGGAAGCCAAGGCCGTGCAGGTGCTTCGCCTCGCGGACGACCTGATCTACGGTGAGCGTCGTACGCAGGATCGCCGCATCACGGGAGAAACCGCAGTATTTGCAGTTGTTCACGCATTCGTTCGAAACGTAGAGCGGAGCGAAAAGCCGCATCGTCCGGCCGAAATGGCGGCGGGTGATCTGCTGGCTCTGCCGCGCCAGGGTTTCGAGCGGAGGGCCGTTCTCCTCCGAGATCATGGTCATGAACCGGCGCATCAGGGGCGTCGGTGAAGCCATGAGTTGGGGGAAAACTTCCGAAAATGACATCGCGCGCGGGACGATGCGGCGGGGAGGGCGGGGGATCAAGTGGGAACGGCGCAGATTATTCGTCCAGACGGTGGATGCCATGAAGTCTGAAAAACGCCCGATCACCTTCACGTTCGACATCTTGCCGGAGAAAAACCCGGTCGCCGCCGAGAAACAGCATTTCAGCGGATGCGGTCAGATCGGTTTTCCATTCCCTCAAATCGGTCGAGCGTTGGATCGTGTAGTCCAGGTCCAGAGTTTCGGCATTCCGCGGAAGGCGGTAGGAAACGTATGCATCTGAACCATCAATGCCAAGATTGAGACCGAACGGATCCGGATCCGGCTCGCCAGACAGCAGCGGGTCGTCGCCATGGAGAAATTCCTCGACGTTGCTACGTCCGTCGCCGTCCGCGTCTTTTCCGGGACTTGCAAGGTGGGGTGAAACGCCCAATCCAATGAGGCGACGGGTGATGGCGGAGCGTTCTTCGACCGACGGGTTCAGAACGAGGGTGAGGGAGAAATACTTGTCGCTGATCAGGAAATCGGCGTCTCCATCTCCGTCAAAGTCAGCGGACCGGATGAGGACGTCGTTTTCATTGAAGAAGGTCAAAGC
>DATLIO010000047.1:0-4234 GCA_035539355.1 Luteolibacter sp. | reverse complement strand
CGTAGCCCCTGTTCTGGAGCGTGCGTGAGGCATCCCCCGGGCGGTTGGTCCACGCGACCATGCGGAGCATCGAATCGATGTCACTCGCATGGGTGGCACCGAGCCATCGATCGACGAGATCGCGGGCGTCGTCGGTCGGTGGAGCGTTGCCTTCCGGAATCGAATCGAGGGCCGGACTCCATTTGAGCATGGCGGCCTGCCATTTGTCCTTCCATGTCCGGGTCCGTTCGTCGGCCCAGGTTCGGAGGGCGAGTTGGGCGTCGGCGGGGGAATTGGTGAGCCGCATGCCGGGGATGAGGAGCCAACCGTCTTTTGATTTCTCGAAATGGAAGATCCGGATGTCCAAGGCGTTTGTTTCGCGCGGCGAGAAGAACTGGAAAGCGGCGATCCCGAATTTCCCCTGTTCGTGGAAACCCAGCGGGACCGCGAACCGGGCGGCGTCGGGGTGGTGCATCTGCCACCAGGATTTCGCGGCGAGGCCGCAGCCCCGGCAGGCGGTTCCGGGATCACCTTCGAGATCCATCAGCGCGAACAACGGCATCAGGGAATCCGCCCGGAACGCCTGGTCCAGCGCATGGGTGGCTTCCTCCATCGAGGCGGCGGGTTTCGTGGGATTGATTTTCCTGACCCCCGCCGGAAACGAATCGAGCAACTCCTGTTCGAAATCATCCTCCGCTTCATCCTCCGCTTCGCCGGGAGCGAGCAGGAAAGCCGGAGGCAGATCCACTTTCCACAGGCCTTCGTCGTCCTTGTTCAGCTCGATGTGAAGGATTTCGACTTCAGGTGTGGAGGGCCGCAGGCCGCGTCCCGCGGGATCCAGGCAGGCGAAGGAGAACAACGGGTTGATCTGTTCCCCGCCGTCATCGACGGGGACACGGACGACCTCCGGAGCCAGGACAAGCCGCCATGGCCAGCCAACCTTGCGGCCGTTGGCGATGGCCGCGTCCGCCGACCGCAGTCTTTCCGCCCAGTCGTCCGGGAGATTTTTCTGAAGGCCTCCGAGGAATCCGAGCACGGCGGGCAGGTTCCGTTTGGCGCAGGCATCGAGAAAGGCATCGGCGATCTGCTTCGGCTCACCGGAGCGGAGAAGAAGGGGATCCACCGCAGCGGCGATTTCCCGCTTCATGCGCTGCTGGGATTCGTCGCGCAGCCGCTCGAGCTCGGTGATCTGCGAGCGGAGCAGCCAGTTTTCGAGCGGGGCGATCTGGTCGCGCATTCCCACGGAAAGTCCGGCGGCCGTGTTCTCAAACGAAGCGGGCAGCGGGGCCGGCAGCCAGTGGTTCTTCCATTTCACCAAGGCCACGGCGAAAACCCTCATCCGCGATGGGTCGAAACCGCCGGTGTCACGGATCAGGACTCCCGCGAGATCGCCGTCGACGCGGACATCGGAGGATTCCAGCCGGCCTTTTCCCAGATCCGCGGACAGGCGTTCGAGCCGGCGGGAGTAGGAAATGCCGCGTCGTTTGAGATCCGCGTCGAACCCTTCGGAGGCCAACTGCTTCGCGCCGAAACTCAGGGCGACATAGGCGCTGCTGAGGCCCAGACCCCACCAGCACAGCCGACGACGTTTGGGGAGTTGCTTCTTGGTGCGGAGGAACGCCAGCCAGACCAGCGTGACGAGGAGGGGCAGCGTGTAGAACGGATCGATGATGAACAGGTTGTTGAAACCGATCCGTGCGTTTGAAAACGGCCAGAGCACGGAAGTGCCGTAGACCGTGAAGCAATCGATCAGCACGTGGGTGCTCCAGACCGCGAAAACGAAGGCTCCGGCAAGGCCGCCGCTGATTTTCGGCTTTTTCCAAAGGCGCGGCAGCCACTTTGCCGCGGCGATCGAGGCGAGGATCATGACCAGCAGCGAATGGCTGGGCCCGCGGTGCCAGAACAGATTTCCGGAAGTGGTGAGGAACGGCGAAACCAGCACGTCGAGGTCCGGCAGGGTGCCGAACACCGCCCCCCAAACCATCGCCCGGTTGCCGAGTTTTTTCCCGAGCATCGCCTCCCCCACGGCGGCTCCCAGCGCCGCCTGCGTGATCGAATCCATGGGGCTGAAGAAAGCACCAAATCCTGAATCTTAAATTCTAAACATCCGGGTTTCGGATTTAGTGCATCCCAGCTCCGCCCTTGACGTGCCCCGCGCGCCCGCCGGATGCTTGCGGCCGGATGAATGACAACAAACGCCCGTTTTCCAGCCCCATGCTGGATGGTCCCGATCGTGCGCCGAGCCGAGCCATGCTCTACGCCGTCGGATTCAAGAAGGAAGACTTCGCCAAGCCGCAGATCGGCATCGCCTCGACCTGGAGCCAGGTGACTCCTTGCAACGTCCACATCGACAAACTCGCGATCGAATCCGCGAGCGGTGTGAACGCCGCGGGCGGAAAGGCGACGATTTTCAACACGATCACGATTTCCGACGGGATCTCGATGGGCACCGAGGGGATGAAATACTCGCTCGTTTCCCGTGAAGTCATCGCGGACTCGATCGAAACCGTCGTCGGCTGTGAAGGCATGGACGGCTACGTGGCGATCGGCGGCTGTGACAAGAACATGCCAGGGTGTGTGATGGCGATGGGTCGGATGAATCGTCCGGCCGTTTTTGTGTACGGCGGCACGATCATGCCCGGCTGCGCGAAGATCAAAGGCGAGGAGAAAGACCTCGATGTCGTTTCCGTGTTCGAAGCCGTCGGCAAGCACGCGAACGGCGAGTTTTCCGATGAGGAGCTGGAAACGGTGGAGTCCTGCGCGATCCCGGGTCCGGGTTCGTGCGGTGGCATGTACACCGCGAACACGATGGCCAGCGCGATCGAAGCGCTCGGCATGTCGCTGCCGAACAGCTCGGCGCAGGCCGCGATTTCCGATGACAAGATGCGCGACTGCTTCGATGCGGGTGCGGCGGTCCTCAATCTGATCAACCTCGGCATCAAGCCGCGCGACATCATGACGAAGAAAGCGTTCGAGAACGCGATCACCGTCCTCATCGCGCTCGGCGGTTCGACGAACGCCTGCCTTCACATTCCCGCGATGGCGCACGCCGCGGGCGTTGAGATCACCATCGATGACTTCGAGCGGATCGGGAAACACGTTCCTCTGCTCGCCGACCTCAAGCCATCCGGCAAATACGCGATGGCCGACCTCGTGAAAATCGGCGGCACGATCCCGCTGATGCGCATGCTCCTTGAAGCGGGTCTTCTCCACGGCGACTGCATGACGGTGACCGGCCGCACGCTGCGTGAGAACCTCGAGAAGTCGAACGTCTTCTATCCTGCGGACCAGCAGATCATCCGTCCGCTCGGCAACCCGATCAAGAAGGACAGCCACCTGCGCATCCTTTACGGCAACCTCGCCGAAGGCGGCGCGGTCGCGAAGATCACCGGCAAGGAAGGCGAACTCTTCCGCGGCAACGCCAAGGTGTTCAACTCCGAGCCGGAAGCCATGAAGGCCATCCTCGCGAAGGAGATCGTGAAAGGCGACATCATCGTCATCCGCTACGAAGGACCGAAAGGCGGCCCCGGCATGCGCGAAATGCTCGGACCGACTTCTGCGATCATGGGACTCGGACTTGGAAAAGACGTGGCTCTCATCACCGACGGCCGTTTCTCCGGCGGCAGCCACGGTTTCGTGGTCGGCCACATCACTCCGGAAGCGTTCGATGGCGGCGTCATCGGTCTGCTCCAGAACGGCGATCCGATCACGATCAATGCCGTCGACAACCGTCTCGACGTGGATATTTCCGACGAGGAAATCGCGAAACGCAAAGCCGCCTGGGTTCGCCCGGAGCCACGCTACACCCGCGGTGTCCTCGCGAAGTATGCGAAGCTCGTCAGCACCGCCAGCGAAGGTGCGGTGACCGACAAGTATCTGTGAATCACCCAATGAAAAAACGGCGGCCTTTGCGGGCCGCCGTTTTTTTGTGGGTGAAATCAGTCTTTCTTTTCCGCCGGAGGATTCACGGGGATTTCCTCGAGGACTTGTTCCTTGATCGGTGGAGTGACGGCTTCGACCGGTTCGGTGACGGCTTCGAGCGGAGGTGAACCCGGAGGCATGCCTCCTTGCGGGATGCGGAAGGTGCCGCCCTGACGGCCCTGGGGTTGGGCGGGGGCTTCGGGTTTCTTGGAAAGGGTCGGACGATCCTTGACGAGGTTTTCGAAGGAGGCCTGCGCCACGCGGAAGGTGAAGGCTTCGAGGGCCTTTTCCTTCGCGAGCTTTTCGGTGAGATCCTTGGAACGGGCGGGGACGG
>DATLIO010000046.1:0-3044 GCA_035539355.1 Luteolibacter sp. | reverse complement strand
TCTCCGCCACCGGCATCAATCTCGGTGAACTCCCCGTCGCCAACGCGCTCGAAAACGCCCGCAAGGCGGAGAAGCCGGTGGTCATCCACGTCACGGGCAAGGTCCATTTCATCACCGAACCCATCGTCCTCGGTCCGCAGGATTCCGGGCTGACATGGATCGGCGAGGAAGGTGCGGTCATTTCCGGCGGCCGGAAAATCACCGGCTGGCAGAAACAACCGGACGGTCTTTGGAAAGCCGACGTCCCCGAAGTGAAGGACGGGAAATGGTATTTCCAGCAACTCTGGATCAACGGCCGCCGCGCCACCCGCGCCCGCACGCCGAACAAGGGTTTCCTCCAGATGGAGGACCGCGCGACCTCCACGATCTTCCCTTTCAAGGAAGGACGCCCCGCCACCGATGCGTCGAAGTGGGAATTCCTTCTCAAATACAACGCCTTCATCTCGTCGTCGGAAACGATTTCCCTGCTCGGAAAGATCACACCGCCCGAGCTTTCCGACGCCGAGATCGTCATCCCGCACACCTGGGACGTCCATCACTACCACATCAAGGAGATCGATCCCGCGGCGAACGCCGTCCTCATGCACGGACCGTCGATGCGCGAGCTGCTGACCAACGAGCCCGACGGTCGGTTCCATGTGGAGAACTACAAGGCCGCGCTCGATGCTCCGGGTGAATGGTATCTCTCCCGCAGCGGCGAGATCTTCTATTCGCCGCTTCCCGGTGAAGACATGTCGAAGGCCGAAGTCTTCGCACCGGTCGCGGAGAAACTCCTGACCATCGACGGAGCGAAGGACATCACGTTCAAGAACATCTCCTTCCAGCACCAGCAGTGGAATCTTCCCGAGAAAGGTTACGGCGATCCTCAGGCCGCCCACATGATGGGTGCCGCCGTCGAAGTCGACCGATCCGAAAGCATCCATTTCGACCAATGCGAGATCGCTCATACCGGCGGCTACGCGCTCTGGTTCCGCCACGATGTTTCCGGCAGTTCGGTGAAATCCTCGCACCTCCACGATCTCGGCGCGGGCGGCGTGCGCATCGGCCCGACCTCGCAACCGGGATCGACGAAAACGACCAACAACATCGTCGTCGACAACAACATCATCCAGCACGCCGGCCGCATCTTCCCCGATGCCATCGGCGTGTTTCTCGGCCACGCTTCGGATTGTGCGGTCACGCACAACGACATCGGCGATCTTTACTACACCGGCATCTCCGCCGGCTGGCATTGGGGCTACGGCGAAACCGTCTCGCATCGCAACCGCTACGAGAACAACCGCATCCATCACATCGGCTGGGGCTACACCAGCGACATGGGAGGTTTCTACAACCTCGGCACCTCGCTCGGAACCGTCGTCAGAGGCAACCACGTCTTCAATATTTCCTCCTACCGTTACGGCGGCTGGGGTCTCTACACCGATGAAGGTTCCACCGGCCTGCTTTTCGAGAACAACCTCGTCCACGACACGCGCGAGAGCGGTTTCCACCAGCACTACGGCTACTACAACACCGTGCGGAACAACATCTTCGCCTTCGGCAGGAACGCCCAGATCCAACGCTCACGCCCTGAGAAACGCACGTCGTTCCTTTACGAGAACAACATCATCGTCTGGAACCCGGACACCGCGAAACTCCTCCACGGCACGAAATACAATTGGGACGATGTGAAGGACCGCGGTCATGGCGATCCGAAAACGGCCTACGTCATGCGGAAAAACCTCTACTGGCCGACCACCGGAAAGATGCCCGCCATGGTCGATGACTGGACGTTCCAGGATTGGCAGAAACAAGGCCGCGATGCCGGATCCATCGTCGCCGATCCGCAGTTCGTGAATCTCGACCAACGCGATTTCCATCTCAAACCGGAGAGCCCCGCATTCAAACTCGGCTTCAAGCCATGGGACCTCGACGTCGCCGGTGTCCGCACCGACGGTCCGAAAGGCAAGGCATGGCGAGATCTCGCACTGAGCGCGAAATTTGAGAACTGGGACGAGGATTCCAAACCCTGGCCGTCGCCGCCGTGGTCGATCCCGCTGAAAACGTTCGACCACACCGCGAACGACACGTTGCCCATCCTCGGTTCCTCCGCCGATCTCTCGAAAGACAAGAAAGGCGACTCGATCGGAGTCAGCGACGAAGCATCGTCCCCCATCCCGTTGCCGCAACGATCCGCTGCCGCCAAAGGCAAGAGCCTGAAAATCCAGGACGCCGCCGACATCACGCCCGCATGGCTGCCGGTCCTCAACCTCAGTCCGAAATGGGCGCCGGGTCCGATCTCGATGACCTTCGACGCCATGTCCCAACCGGACGCCGATTGGTTCTTCGAGATCCGCGACGGTGAATTCGGAGCAGGCCCTTATTTCTCGTGGAAGAAAGGCAAGCTCACCGCATCGACGAACAAGAGCATCGCCCTCGCCGACATTCCCGCCGGCGAATGGTTCCGCGTGAAACTCACCGCCACTCCCGGCGACGGAAAGTGGACTCTCGGAATCACCCGTCAGGACGGATCGAAACAGGAGTTCAAGGACCTGCCGTGCAAGACCTCATGGGAAAAACCGAAGATGGTCCTGTGGAGCTCGGTCTCCAATCAGAAGACCGCGTTCTTCATCGACAACGTCGGCTTGGAGTAACCTCCCAACGGATCACAACGGCAGGAAGACCAGCTTGCCTGCCTTCGTTTCCGGCACGACGAGGAAGCCTGCTTTCTCATCGACGAACGCATCGGCGGCGGCGGTCAGGCCTTCGCCCATCTTCGTCTTCGCACCATCCTTGCCATACTTCCAGACATTGCCGGTCCGGACTTCGGTGACATAGAAATTGCCTTTCGAGTCGTGGACGATCGCATCGCCGCTGCGGTGGCCGGTGGCGATGGTCTTGAATTTGCCGTTCTCACATTCGTAGACATTGCCCGTGAAAAACTCGGCGATCCGGACTTTGCCATCAGGAGTGACGTCGACCCCGTTCGGGCATTTCATGCACTCGTCCGCGGAAACCACTTCGGTGACCTTGCCGTCGAGCGTGATCTGATAGATGCGGCCGAC
>DATLIO010000045.1:0-2821 GCA_035539355.1 Luteolibacter sp. | reverse complement strand
GCGGTACGGCATTTCCAGTACGTCCGGCATGTGCGCCGTGACGGAGATGTCGAGGATCGCTTGCTTGTGTCCGGCCGATTCGAAGACATCGAGGACGGTGGCGCGGAGGACTCCGGTGTGGATGGCGACCGCTTCGCCGGGTTCGATCCAGACGGAGATGTTGTATTTGTGGATGGCCTCGCGGGCCATGCGGACCAGGTTCTTGCGGTCGTAGAACGGTTTGGTGATCCAATGGCCGCCGCCGAAGTTGAGGTAGGTGAATTGCTTCGAAGCGAGCAGGTGGCCGAATTTTTCGTAAACCACTTCGAGCGTCGATTCGAGGTCGTCGGCGTTCTGTTCGCAGAGCGTGTGGAAATGCAGGCCGGAGAGACCCTGGAGATCCTGGCCGATGAGCTGGTCTTTCGTGACGCCGAGCCGCGATCCGGGGGCGCAGGGATTGTAAAGATCGGTCGAGCCGGTGGAGTGCTCGGGATTGATGCGGAGGCCGCATTTCAACGCGCCGCTGAGATAGCGCGGATGGCTCATCACCCGGTCGCGGAAACGGAACCACTGGGTGAGCGAATTGAAATCGAGGTGATGGGTGAACTCGAGGAGACGGATGATGTCCTCATCGTCGTAGGCCGGCGAATAGGTGATGACGTGTTTTCTGAAATGATCGCGGGCGAGCAGGCCTTCCCAGAGGCCCGAAGCGCAGCAGCCATCGAGATCGTCCGCGATGTAGGGGAACGCTTTCCAACAGGAGAATCCCTTCAGCGCGAGGACAACGTTCGCGCCGGATTGCTCGCGGACTTCGCGGAGGATGGCGGTGTTGCGCTTGAGCGCGGCGATCGAGATGACAAACATGGGCGGTAAAGTGATCAGTGATCAGTGCCGGGTGATCAGTGGAAAGGCGGGCGGAGGTTAGAATGATTTCCGCAAGTGGGAAGGCAGGATGTTGAGCTGCTCGCGATATTTCGCGACCGTGCGCCGTGCGACCTTGATGCCCTGGCCGGCGAGTTGTTTGGCGAGCGAGTCGTCGGAAAGCGGCTTGGCCGGGTTTTCCTGGGCGACGAGTTGCTGGATGGCTTCGCGGACGCCGGCGTTGGAGACTTCCTCGCCGGAGCTCGTCTGATAGCCGGTTGCGAAGAAGGCCCGCATTTCCATCAGGCCATGCGGGGTGAAAACGTATTTGCCGGCGACGGCGCGGGAGACGGTGGTCGCGTGGAGATTCAACTCATCGGCGATGTCGTTCATCGTCAGCGGGCGCAGGAAGCGCGGGCCTTTGGTGAAGAACTGCGGCTGGTGTTTGATGAGCTGGTGGGCGATGGCGAGGATGGTTTCCTGGCGCAGCGAGATCGAGCGGATGAGGCTGCGTCCTTCGCGGATCTGGTCGCGGAGGAACTGGCGGGCTTTCGAATCGGTGCCGTTGCGGCCGATCATGTCCTTGTAGAAATCATTGATCCGGAGGTTCGGGAGGTGCTCGCCGGTCAGGCGCGCGATCCAGTGGCCTTCATCATCTTTTTCAATGATCACGTCGGGAAGGATATAGGGATTTCCCGTCGGGTCGAAATCGCCACCTGGATTCGGGCTCAGGCGGCCGATGCGTGAGGCGGCTTCGGCGATGCGTTCGACGCTGGTCCCGAGCACCCGGGCGATCTGCGGATAGCGTTTGCGGGCGAGATCCTCGAGGTGATCGCGGACGATCTTGTATTCGATGGTCTCGGTGCCTTCGGCTCGCTCGAGCTGGAGGAGCAGGGCTTCCGGGATGCCGGAGGCGCCGACGCCCGCGGGATCGAAGGATTGGATCAGTTTGAGGGCAGCGTTCATGTAGACCGGCCGGATGGCCAGCCGGATGCCGAGATCCTTGATGGGGATGTCGAGGAAGCCTCGTTGGTCGAGGTTGCCGATGATCGCCTGCGCGGCGTGCCGCACCTCGGGATCGACCATCGAAAGATCGAGCTGGTGCTGGAGATGTTGCTGGAGCGTTTCCGGGGCGACGATGGAGTCGTAAAGCCGCTGGCGGCGTTCTTCGTCCTCCGTGGTCCACGGTGAGCTGCGGCCTTCCATGATGCTGCGGTCGCGCCAGTCGTCCTCGGTTTCGTTGAGGTATTCGAGGGAATCCGCTTCTTCCGGATCAGGTCCTTCGGCGTCGAGCGAGACCGATTCGGTGAGATCTTCGAGAACCGGGTTGGTCTCGAGGGCCATGCGGACGACCTGGCTCAGTTCGAGGGTGCTGGCCTGCAGAATCTCGAGGCTTTTCCGCATTTGCGGTGCGAGAGTCTGCTGCTGGGAGAGCGATTGGTGGAGCGATGCTTCGGCCATGGATGAACGGGCAAACCGTTGCCGAAGTCATTAGAGACGCTATTGTAAAAATTGCAGCAACTTTTATGCCATAAAGGGCATTTTGTCCTGCGGGGCTTGTGGATCAAGGGAATGCGACGCGAATTTGTTTCAAACTAACAGATTGCTGGAATCGCGGAAGGATGGATACGGAAAAGCCCCGCTTGTGGCGGGGCCCATCCCTTGGCCAGCGGCGGTTCCGGAAAGGAAGCCACCGCTGGCGCTTGTTCGGGGGGAGATTTTTTCAATGACGGGCGATGTCTCGGCTCAGTCCGACAGGAACATTGGCGGCCGTGAGTTGCGAACTGCGACGGACGAGGATGCCTTTTTCAATGAGGGAGCCTTCGACGTGCTGTGGTGCCTCGTCCGCAACCGGCTTTTTCGCCGCGGTGGACTCGTCGGCTTTTTCGGCTTGCGAGAAAAGGGAGCGGATGTCGGAGACATCGAACAGAGCGGTGACGGGGTTTCCGGATTTCCAGTTGCGGGTGCCGACGAACAGGAT
>DATLIO010000044.1:0-6796 GCA_035539355.1 Luteolibacter sp. | reverse complement strand
TTTTCCGAGTAAACGGCAAGGTTCATCAACGACGCGTTGGTCTGCGCATCATCCTGTTCCCAGAGCTTGCGAAGCTCCTTGTCGATTTGCGACACGGGAACCTCGACTCCTAGTTCGGGACAAACAACGGGACCGGCATTCGTGGTGCTCATGCGTTGGAGGAAGTTCGGTTCAGAGTCTGCGCCAGGCAAATCCGTCCTGCTTGATCAGGGCATCCGCCTCACGGGGGCCCCACGAACCGGCGACGAACTCAGCCATCGGCGGAGGGTTGTCCGACTTGTGCCAAGCATTCTCGATGTGGTCGATGAAGCGCCATGCTTCCTCCACTTCGTCGCGACGGGCGAAGAGGGTGGCATCGCCGGCCATCGCATCGAGCAAGAGGCGCTCGTATGCTTCCGGGCTGCTCTTGCCGAAGCTCGTGGAGTAGTGGAAATCCATCTTCACCTCTTCGAGGCGGAGGCTGGTTCCAGGAATCTTGGAGACCATGCGGAGCGAGATGCCTTCATCCGGCTGGATGCGGATGACGAGCACGTTCCCACCGGGAACACCACCGGAGAGCGCGCTGAACAGCACGCCGGGAGCGTCCTTGAAATGGATCGAGATCTCCGTGGACTTCTTCGGCAGGCGCTTGCCCATCCGGATGTAGAATGGAACACCGCTCCAGCGCCACGTATCGATCAGAAGACGAACGGCCACATATGCTTCGGTAGAGGAATCCTCCGGCACACGGTCTTCCTCGCGGTAGCCCGGCACTTCATTGCCATCCACATGACCGGCGGTGTATTGCGCGCGGACAACATTGGCGGCGACCTTTTCAGGAGTGTCCCACTGGCGGAGCGAACGGATCACCTTCACCTTCTCATCCCGCACGCCATCGGCGGAAAGATCGGTCGGAGGCTCCATCGCAACGAGGCTGAGGAGCTGGAGCAAGTGGTTCTGGACCATGTCCCGCAGCGCGCCGGACTTGTCGTAGTAACCGCCACGGCCACCTTCCATGCCGAGGTTCTCGGCGCAGGTGATCTGGATGTGGCTGATGTATTTGCTGTTCCAGAGCGGTTCGAAAATCGAATTCGCGAAACGGAGGACCATCAGGTTCTGGGCCGTTTCCTTTCCGAGATAGTGGTCGATCCGGTACGTCGCGCTTTCGTGGAAAGTCGCGTTGACCACTTCGTTGAGATGCTTCGCGGTGGCGAGGTCGGTGCCGAACGGTTTTTCGACGATCACGCGGGCCCAGCAACCTTCCTTCGCCTCGTTGAGACCGGCCTGCTTGAGGTTGATGAGGATCTCGTCGAAGAACTCCGGCGAGGAAGCGATGTAGAACAACCGGTTGCCACGGCCACCGCGTTCCTGATCGATCGCATCGAGACGTTCCGCGAGACGCTTGTAGCCGTCCTGATCGTGGAACTCCGATTGATGGTAGTGGATGTTCTCGGAAATCGTGGACCAGATCTCATCGTTGTGACCGGAACGGGAAACCTTGCGGTTCAGCTCTTCGAGACCGGTGCGGAATTCCTGATCGGATTTCTCCCGCCGGGCGAAGCCGATGATTTTCACGCCCGTCGGCAATTCACCGTCGACGGCGAGATTGTAGAGGGCGGGCACCAGCTTGCGGTGCGTGAGGTCGCCCGTCGCACCAAAAATGACGACGGAACAAGGCTCCGGACGCGAACGCGCCACGAGATCTTCGCGGAATGGATTCATGGAATGTAAAAGTTAGGGCGCGGCCTCAAGCCACGCCGAATCTCACCACGGGAGAGGGAAGGCGCGGTTGAACGCAAACACCCGCTCGCGGATTGCATGCAGTTTCTGCACATTCGTATGATCCGACAAGGCTTCATGGATGAAATCGGCGACGGTTTCGACATCAGCCTCTTTCATACCGCGGGTCGTGACGGCCGGTGTGCCGATCCGGATGCCGCTCGGTTTCATGGGGCTGCCGGTGTCGAACGGGATGCCGTTCTTGTTCACCGTGATGCCCGCTTCGTCGAGAGCGTGCGAAGCTTCGCCGCCGTTCATGCCCTTCGGACGGAGGTCGACGAGCATGAGGTGGTTGTCGGTGCCGCCGGAAACGATCCGGAAACCATGGGATGCGAGACGCGCGGCCATCGCCTGGGCGTTCTTCACGATCTGCTGCGCGTAGTCCTTGAATTCCGGCTTCAGCGCTTCGCCAAGGCAGACGGCTTTCGCGGCGATCACGTGCATGAGCGGTCCGCCCTGGATGCCCGGGAACACCTGCGAATCGATCTTCTTCGCGAATTCCTCTTTGCAGAGAATGATGCCGCCGCGAGGTCCGCGGAGGGATTTGTGGGTCGTCGAGGTGACGAAGTCGGCGTGCGGAACCGGGTTCGGGTGCACTCCAGCGGCGACGAGACCGGCGATGTGCGCCATGTCGACGAAAAGATAAGCACCGACTTCACGGGCGAGTTTGCCCATGCGCTCGAAATCGATTTCGCGTGGGTAAGCGGAAGCACCCACCGTGATGAGCGCCGGCTTCAGTTCGCGCGCCGTTTTCTCCAGTTCGGCGTAGTTGATACGCTCGTCCTCGGCGCTGACGCCGTAGTGGGTGACATCGTAGAAACGGCCGGAGAAGTTCGCCTTGTGGCCGTGCGTGAGGTGACCGCCGTGGGCCAGGTCCATCGTGAAAATCTTGTCGCCCGGTTTGAGCACGGAGAAATACACCGCCGTGTTCGCCTGCGATCCCGAGTGCGGCTGCACGTTCGCGTGCTCGGCTCCGAAAAGTTGCTTCGCGCGGTCGATCGCGAGTTGCTCGACGACGTCGACGTTTTCGCAACCACCATACCAGCGCTTGCCGGGATAACCTTCGGCATACTTGTTCGTCAGCAGCGAGCCCTGCGCTTCCATCACCGCCGGCGACGCGAAGTTTTCCGAAGCGATCAGCTCGATGTTGTTCCGCTGGCGTTGCTCCTCGGCGACGATCGCCTTGTAAATTTCAGGATCGTTCACCTCGATCCGGCTGCCGGACGATTGCGTGACACGGGCTTCGTGACGGCCGCCCTGGAAGCTCGTGGCGAGGAACGCATCCACCATCGCGACCGCTTCTTCCGCGGAAGTGCTCTTGCCGGAAAAACAAAGCACGTTCGCGTCGTTGTGCTCGCGGGTCGTTTTCGCTTCATCGAGCGTCCGGACCACCGCGGCGCGCACGTGGCGGTGGCGGTTCGCGGCGATGCTCATGCCGATGCCCGAAGTGCAGGCAAGGAAGCCGAAATCCGAAGTGCCATCCGAAACCGTGCGGGCGACCGCGTTGGCGAAGTCGGCGTAGTTGCACGATTCCTTCGATTCGGTGCCGAAGTCCTGCACTTCATAACCCTTGCCCGAAAGATGGGCGACGAGGGCGTTTTTCAGATCCAGCGCGCCGTGGTCGGCTCCGAGGGCGATGCGTAGTGTGGCTTGGCTCATGGGATGGGGCCGGGATTGAAAAGGCAGGAAGCCCGTTTGGAAACCGGAAATTTCGTGAAGTTGAAAAGCCCGGGACCGCGTTTCCCCGGCGGCTCCCGGAAATCCGGCCCCGCCCGGCAACCGATCTCCCCCGTCACCAGGAGAAATCCGCCTTCGCGGCCATTCCCGGCCCAAATGACCGTCATTCGGCCGGCTTATGAAACGGCCGCGGAAAAAACTTCACTTCGAATGCATCCGGATGTCCTGGATGATCAGTTGCAGCGTCGTCCGCCCGCGGAACGTGTTCCGGTCGATCGTGAAAGCGATGTCCCACGGCGGATTCGGCAAGGTCCTTTCCCCGCCTCCGAAAAAGACCGCGTCCTGTTCGTGATAGCCCTGCCGCAGCATGAACCGCAGATGCTGGTTCTTCATGTGCAGCGGCGGCCGGCTGAGCCCGACATTCCGGGAGATGAAAACCGGCTGCGGATTCCCGTTCCCGAAAGGCTGGAGGAGATCGTAGCTGGCGAGGAATTCCAGCGACAGCTGCTCGAAGGAAATCTCCGCGTCGTAAACCAGCGTCGGAAGCCGTTGTTCCTCACTGGTGTTGCTGGTGACGTATTCCGCGAAACGAACCCGGAAACTCTCGAGTTTTCCTTCCTCGATCGAAAGCCCCGCCGCCATCGCATGACCGCCGCCCGCGAGCAGATCGTCACCGCAGGCACGGATCGCCTCCACCAGCGAAACGCCTTCGATGCTGCGGCCCGAGCCTTTCCCGATCCCGTCTTCATCGATGGCGATGACGAACGTCGGCTTGTGATACTGGCGCATCAGACGGGAGGCCACGATGCCGACCACGCCGTGATGCCATGCCCGTGATCCGAGCACGATCACCGGATCGCGCGACGGCTCGAAATGAGCGTTCAACTGCTCCAGAGCTTCCTTGCGGATCTGATTTTCGTGGGCCTGGCGCTGCTTGTTGTAAGCGTCGAGTTTTTGCGCCAACTCGAGCGCCAACCGCCGGCAATCCGTCGTCAATGCGGCGAGCGCGTCTTCCGGCACGTCCATCCGGCCGGCGGCGTTCAAACGCGGGCCGATCCGGAAACCGACGTCCATCGAGGTCGCGTGACCATTCATGCCGGTGACCTCCTGCAACGCCCGCAATCCGGGATTCAGCGTGCCCGAAAGATATTTCAGCCCGTGCCTCACCAGCAGCCGGTTTTCCCCGATCATCGGCACGATGTCCGCGATCGTCGCAACCGCCACTAGATCCAGCAACTCCTTGAGATCCAGTTCCGCCGGACGCGCTTTCAACAACGCGTGGCCCAGTTTGAAAGCCACTCCCGCCGCGCAGAGATAGGTGAAATCCGATCCACATTTCGGGTTCACCAAAGCCACACAATCCGGTCTGCCCAGCGGACTCGGCTCGTGGTGATCGACGATCACCGTGTCGATCCCCTGCGCTTTCAGCATCGCCACCTCGGGGATCGAAACCGTCCCGCAATCCACCGCGATCAGCAGGTCCGGCTTTTCCCCTTCCGCCATGCACCGCTTCAGCGCCGTTTCGCTCAGACCATACCCCTCCGGTCCCCGCCGCGGGATGAAATGCCGCGATTCAATCCCGTAAGCCCGCAAAATCCGGCGCATGATGGTGATCGAAGTCACCCCATCGACGTCATAATCACCGTAAACGCACACCGACTCCCGCCGATCCGCCGCCAACAGGATGCGTTCGACGGCCAACTGCATTTCCGGAAGCAGAAACGGATCCGCGAGATCGCGCAGTCGGGGGCGCAAAAATCCATCGAGATCGGCCCCTGAAGGCAGACCTCGTTGCCGGATCAGGTGTTCGAGGATCGGTGGAAAGCCGTCGGATGAACCCTTTTCCGGTTGTTGGAACGATTCCCCGCGGGGAACCCATCGGAACGGCAAAGCACGCATGAAGTCGCAGGAATGTACCCGCCCCGTTGTGCATGATACAAGACCCGAATCCCCAAAAGGTCGGCCATACGGGCGCGGCGAATTTGCCAGTGCGACAATTCGCCCACCCCAATTGCGTCAAAATGTCCCAAAAAAGGGATCATCATACCCAAATCCATCTTATGCAGAAATCAACAATCAACTCATCATCAATCGTTTAATTCAAAATCAAACCAACCGGCACGTGCCGTGCGAAAGGTGGCGCAACATCAACCGCCCACGCACGGGCACGAAAGGAACCCACACATGTCAAAAATTCTCGGAATCGACCTTGGAACCACCAACTCCTGTATGGCCGTCATGGACGGCGGCGAGCCAACGGTCCTCGAAAACTCCGAAGGCGCACGCACCACTCCGTCCGTTGTCGCCTTCGCGAAAAACGGCGAACGTCTCGTCGGCCAGGCCGCCAAACGCCAGGCCGTCACCAATCCAAAGAACACGATTTTCTCCGCCAAACGCCTGATCGGCCGCAAGTTCTCGGAACTGACCGAAGCCGACAAGCGCATGCCCTACACCATCGTCGCCGCATCGAACGGTGACGCGCACATCGAAATCGAAGTCGCCGGTGAAAAGAAAACCTACAGCCCGCAGGAAATCGCCGCGATGGTCCTCGGCAAGCTGAAGGCCGATGCCGAAGCGAAACTCGGCGAACCGATCAAGCAGGCCGTCATCACGGTCCCCGCTTATTTCAACGACTCCCAACGGAACGCCACGAAGGCCGCAGGTGAAATCGCCGGCCTCGAAGTGCTCCGCATCATCAACGAGCCGACCGCCGCGGCACTTGCCTACGGCCTCGACAAAAAGTCCGACGAAAAAATCGCCGTCTACGACCTTGGCGGCGGCACCTTCGACATCTCCGTCCTCGAAATCGACGACGGTGTCTTCCAGGTCCTCTCCACCGACGGCGACACCCAGCTCGGCGGTGACGACTGGGACAACGCGCTGATCCAGTGGATCGTCGGCGAATTCAAAAAGGACCAGGGCATCGACCTTTCCGGCCAGCCCGACGCGCTCCAGCGCATCAAGGAAGAAGCCGAGAAAGCCAAGATCGCGCTTTCCTCGAGCCAATCCTACGACATCAACCTGCCGTTCATCACGGCCGATGCCACCGGACCGAAGCACATCCAGCTCAACCTCACCCGTTCCAAGCTGGAGCAGCTCACCGACAGCCTGTTCGAGCGCACCAAAAAGCCCGTCCGCGACTGCCTCAAGGAAGCCGGCGTCTCCGCCTCCGACATCAACGAGCTCGTGCTCGTCGGCGGCATGACCCGGATGCCGAAAGTCGTTGAAATCGCCCGTGAACTCGCCGGTCAGACGCCTCACCAAGGCGTGAACCCGGACGAAGTCGTCGCGATCGGCGCCTCCATCCAAGGCGGTGTTCTCCGCGGCGATGTGAAGGACGTGCTTCTTCTCGACGTCACTC
>DATLIO010000043.1:0-2186 GCA_035539355.1 Luteolibacter sp. | reverse complement strand
GGCGAGCACGCCCCAGAATTCCATCCATCCGCCGCCTTCGTGGACGAAGGTCCTGCGCGCCCAGCCGCAGATCCACGCACCCGCGAACGGGCCGAGTCCTCCGGTCACGAATGCCAGCAACCCTTGTGCCTGTCCGCGCAGACCCGGATCGACCCGACGGTCCATGAACACTTGGGCCGTGATGAAATAGAAGGTGTAGCAAACCCCATGCAGCGCGACACCGAAACTGTGCCATATCTCCTGCCCCGTGTGTCCGGCCCACGCGCTCATGCCGTAGCGGATGACGGAAAGCCCCAGCGCCCATAGCAGCACCGTCTTGATCCGGCACCTCGTCATCAGGATGCCCACGAAGAACATCGCCACGATTTCACTGACCTGCGCGATCGTCATGATCGACGTCGGATGCGGATTTCCCAGCACCCGGAAATGCTCCGGTGCATACATGTAGAACGCCGCCAGCGGGATCGAGAAAAGCGCCGTCACGATGAAGAACACGCAGTGATCCCGTTGCTTCAACAGGCTGAACGCGTCGAATCCCAGCAGGCTTTTCCATGACACGCCTTTCCCCAACGGCGGCGTGAACGGAAGGAAAAAGCCGACCGCCAGAGTGAAGACCCGCGCGACGGTCGCCGCATAACCCGCGACCGGGCTTGCATCGGCATGCAGCACGTAGCCGCCGATCACGCCACCACCCACCCATCCGATCGTCGCCGCCATCCGCACCAACGGATACTGCCTTTCACCGTGCGACAGATGCGTCAGGGAAATCATCGTCAGCAACCCCCACATCGGACCCGATGCCAGCGAATAGCAGCTCAACAGCACGATGAACCACCATGGATTCCAACCGTGATCGAGGGAGTAGAACGCCATCCACAGAAACACCCCGCCGATCACCGCGCTCCAGACGAAGATCCGGTTCGCCGCCATCCTCTGGTCCGCCAAAGCTCCGCCGATCAATGGCGAGATCAACGCACACAACGGCGGCACCATGAACGCCATCGCCACCCAATCCGAGAGTCCGAGATTCCGGAAAATGTTCGTCAGCGACGACAACCAGAACCCCGAGGTCATCCCGTGGAAAAAGAAAGCCAGCCACAAGACCAGGAAGATTCTTCCCGATGACCTCGGCTGCTCCATCACATCGGCTCCCACGAGCGGCAAACTACGCGACGATCCGCTCAAGGCGCGAGCGCTTTCCTCGCTTCATCGATCACAGGAAAAATTCTGCAACATTTCGGCTTGCGGAATGATCGGTCGCTTGGTTTGTTCTTAGGAACACTGTTCAAAAAATCGATGCAAGCTCAGCTCACCTCACGCCAGCAGGAGATCCTCGAGTACCTCCGCCATTCGCAGCGCCGGACCGGCGTCATGCCATCCACGCGGGAGATCCAGCACTACTTCAAGTTCGCCAGCCAGACCGCCGCGATGAGCCATCTCCGCGCGCTCGAACGGAAAGGCGTCATCCAGCGTCTTCCGGGCAAAGCCCGCGCCGTCATTTTCCCCGAAGAACTCGATCGCGACGAAATCGTCGACATCCCGATCTATGGCAGCATCGCCGCCGGCATGTCACAGGATGCCGAACCGGAACGCGAAGGCTGCATTTCCATCGATGTCTCCTCCATCGGCATTCCCCGTCACGCCCGGACCTTCGCTTTGAAAGTCCGCGGTGACTCGATGATCGACGCCCACATCTGCCATGGCGATACGGTCATCCTCGAATTCCGCGAACCCCGCAAAGGCGACATCGTCGCCGCGTTGATCGACGGTGAAACGACGCTCAAACGCTACATCGTCGACAAGGGCCGCCCGTTCCTCCGTGCGGAAAACGTCGATTATCCCGATCTGATCCCCGCGCGGGAACTGATCATCCAGGGCGTGCTGGTCGCATTGCTGCGCCACGCCGCCTGATCAGAGCAGCGAGCGGAAACGCGGCAGGACTTTCTGATACAGGGAGTTCTTGCCGCCCCGTGAAAGCTGCAGCGCCACCAGTTCCGCATCCACATCGGGATCCGCCGGAGACAACGAAGTCGCGGCATATCCCGGTGATTTGATTTTCCGCGAAACGTGGGCCGCGCCGGCTTCACGTGAGACACTCACGGAAACATCGCCGGCCTTCAGCTTCACTTTTCCAAGCGGTGCCGAAGCCTCATCCGATCTCAACGCGACCGAAATCTCCACGCCGT
>DATLIO010000042.1:0-6883 GCA_035539355.1 Luteolibacter sp. | reverse complement strand
CGGCGAGCGCGAGTGCCATCCATTGCGAATCGGAATCCACGATCAGGGAAGTTGTTTCTTATCTTCAAGCGGTTCCTCGTTGGTCGCGCCGATGAGTTCGATCCGCAGAGGTTCGGTGGTGAGCAGATTCTGATCGCGTTGCGTCTTCGGAAACTCGACTCCGGTTTCCGCGAAACGTTTCTCGATCATGATCCTGACATCGCTTGCGACGATCGTCGCATCGGTCTTGCTGTTGATCTCGGTCCAATAATAGAGCGCGAACACGAGTGCCTCGGATCCGAAATCCTCCAGCGTGATCACCGGTGCGGGGTCTTTCAGGATGAGACCGTGGCGGTCGAGGCATTCCTTGAGCAGGGTGATGACCTGTGATGGTGAAGACCCATAGGCGACTCCGACGCGGAACGTGCGGCGGACGCGGCGGTTCGAGAGCGTCTGGTTGGTGACCTGGCTTTCGAGGAACACCGAGTTGGGAACCAGCGTTTCCTTTCCATCGGCGCTGCGGACGACGGATGAGCGCGTGTTGATCTCGACGACTTTTCCGCTGACCGTGCCGACCTCGATGATGTCGCCGACGCGGATGCGGCGTTCGAAGAGGACGATGATGCCGCTCATGAAATTCTTGATCAGCGTCTGGGTGCCGAAACCGAGGCCGATGGCGAGCGCGCCGCCGAAGAAGGCGAAGACGGTGAGCGGGATCTTGAGGAGGTGGAGGGTGGTGAGCGCCAGCACGGCACCGGCCAGGATCATCAGCCAGTTCCGCATGGTGTTCGCCTGGGCTTCGGCGATGCGGCCGTGGTTGACGGCGAATGACTGGAGGCGGCGGGTGAGGCGGCCGATGATGAAGTAGGTGATGAGGAAAAAGATGACCGCGCTGATGACGAGCCCGAGTTCGATGCTTTGGGTGCCGGTGGCCGTGGGGACGCGGGTGAGTTCGAAGGTCCAGATTCTCCGGCTGATGGTTTTGGTTTTCGCCCAGCTGTCGTCGAGCCAGGTGTCCCATGTCTTCGGTCGCTCGGCTTCGTCGAAAACGCGGATCCAGCGCGAGAGGTTTTTCTGCTGGTAGGATGCGGATTGGACGATGCGTTGGAGGAACTGCTGCTTTTCCCAAAGGATCTCGCGGCGCTCGGCGAAGGTTTTGAGCCGTGGGTCGGCGGCGGTGACGAGGTTGCTGAGGGAATCCTGTTTTCCCAGGTCCGCGATGACCGCGGAAAGTTCGTTCGAGGATACGGTCTGCCAGGCGACGAGGCGGTCAAGGTAGGCGCGCAGATCCTGGAGGGCGGCTTGTCGGTCGGGACGGGACTTCGCTTCCAGATATTCCCGTCGTTTCTGATAGAGATCGGGAGTGAGCGATTCCAGCGACGCGTAGGCGTCGAGGTTGTCGGTGATGAACTGGAGGACATCCGAGCGGGTTTCCGCGGTCTCAAGCTGGGCGACAAGAAGCGGGTCGGGTTTGTTGTCGGGAGCCGTGTTTTTCGCCGCCGCCTGATCGAGGGTTTCCTTCGCTTTCGAGCGTTCGCTGACGGCCTGACGGGTTCGGGAGCGGAGTTCCGTCCCTTCCTTGCGCAGCGACGCGATGCGATCGGTGGTGGTTTGCCGGATCTTGGTGATGTCGTCTTCGGAGAGAGAGGCGTTTTTCGATGCGGCGCGGATCTGACGGTCGAGAAGGTCGATTTCCGATTGGGCGGCGTCGATCTGGGCGCCGAATAATTCGATGTTCGCGGAGACGAAGCGGGTGCGCGAATTGATGGCGCGGGATTTGTCGTTGGCGGCGGCGAGTTTCCATTTCGCGGCAGCGTCATCGGGCGCCGACGCCGCTGCTGCGGTCAATTCACGGATCTTGTCTTCGGTTGCCGCCGTTTCCGCACGGAGGTTTTCCAGGCTGCGCTGGAAAAGCGACAGGGATGACCGGGAGGACGAGGCTTTCTCCGCCGATGCATCGCGGCGGCTCTGCAGATCGTCGACAAGCAGGAGGGAATAGGGGGGCTTTTCAGGGAAATGACTCCAGTCGCTTTCCGCGGCCTTGGCGACGTCGGCGGCTTTGCGCGCGTCCGGAATCGATTGGAGGAGAGTGGCGGTGCGGTTGAGGGTGCGTGCCGTCTGGTCGAGATCACGCCGGCGTTCGGCCAACGCATCGGCAGAAATGCCGGAAGGGAGCTGGGTTTCGGCTTCGGGTTGATCGAGACGGGCGAGGGAGGCGCGGGTCTCCTTGAGCTGGGATTGGATCTGTTCCGCCTCGGACGGGGCCTCGGCTTTTTTCTCGGCGGCGGAGGTGGGTTTGAATCCCGGAATGGGATTCTGGGCGGACGCGTGCGGGCAGACGAATGCGAGGGAAGCGCAGACGGTGAGCAGCCGGAGAAGCGCGGGCATGGAAATCAATGGGCTTGGGTGAGAGGAAGACCTGCTTTTTTCCAGGCAAGCGTCCCGCCTTCAAGGTGCCGGACCCGGGTGAATCCCAGCGATCCCAGTTTTTTGGCAGCCGCGGAGCTCCGTGCGCCGCTGCGGCAGTAGACCAGCACGGGTTCGGTGCGATCGAGTTCCTTCAAGGATCGCGTTTCGAAATCACGATCCGTCCACGTGATCCGTTTCGCTCCCGCGATGTGGCCTTCGGAAAATTCGCCGGACGTCCGCACATCGAGGATCACCGGCCGTGGTTCGCTCTTGATCCATTGCGCCGCCGCTGCGGTGGAAATCGCTTTGGGTTGCGTGGTGGTTGTTCCGCAGGCGCAGACCGAGAAAGCAACGACGGCGATGAGGGTGTTGCGGAAATTCATGGCGGAGAGGTTTCAGATTTCACCCCGCTCGTCCTTTTCGAGCTGGATGCGGTCGTTGAGGTTGCGGGCCTTGATGCTGTTGCGCTTCGCCCAGCGCTCCACCGCCATCTGGCGCTTCTGCGAGCGTTTGACCAGGGCGGCGATTTCGGTTTCGAGATTCAGGTAGTTTTCGTAACGGGCGGCATCGAGCGTTCCGTTTTCGACCGCCGCGCGGATCGCGCAACCGGCGTCCTTGCGATGCGAACAATCGGCGAATTTGCAATCGTGCGCGAGCGCATCGACGTCGGCGAAACTTTCGCGGAGCGTCTGCTCGTCGGTCCACATCTGGATCTCGCGCATCCCGGGGTTGTCGATGAGCATGCCGCCTGAATTGAGCGGGACGAGTTCGCGGGAGGTGGTGGTGTGGCGGCCCTTGCCGGTGACCTCATTGACGTCGCCGGTCCATTGCCATTCCTCGCCGTAGAGCTGGTTCACAAGGGTGGATTTGCCGACACCGGAGGAACCTACGATGCACATCGTAGTTCCCTTTTTGGCATATTTCTTCAGCACCTTGAGGCCCTGGCCGCTGTGCGCGCTGGTGATGTGGACGTGGGCGTCACTCCAGAGGGCGGCGATCTCGGCGGCCGCGGCCTCGTTCTGCTCCTTGGGAAAGAGGTCCGCCTTGTTGACGAGGACGACGGCTTTCGCGCCGGATTTCGCGATGAGCATGAAGTAGCGCTCCATGCGGCGGATGTTGAAATCCGGACCCGAGTCGGTGACGACGGTGACGATGTCGACGTTCGCGCCGATGACCTGCGCCTGGCTGCTGTTGCCGGGCATTTTCCGGGAAAAGCAGGTGCGGCGGGGCAGGGTGGCGCGGATGACGCTGGGCTGGTTTTCATCGCCCAGTTCGACGGCGACCCAATCGCCCACGGCGGGAAGATCCGCGTCACAGGCGGCGGCGTGCCAGACGCGGCCGCAGAGGATGACGTCGATCTCATCGCCATCGCCGGTGAAGGCGCCGTAGTTGATCACGGTTTCGCGAATCAGGCGCGCGGGAATCCAGCCTTTCTCCGCATAAGGGGCGAAGGCGGCTTTCAAATCGTCATTCCATCCGAGGTCACGCAGGGTCATCCGTTGGGGAAAACTAACTCCGAAGCGGATTCTGTCGATTCCTGGATTCGCGAGAAACTGAAAATGGGGCTTTCCAGTCTCAATAAGCATCCCTTATTGTAAGGGTATGGACGGTTCCGTACAGGAAAGGCTCGACGATTTCATCCGCAGGAAAGGACTTCGGAGGACGAACCAGCGCGATGTGATCATGCGGGCGGTGTTTTCCAAGGATGAGCATTTCACGGCCGAGGAGCTGTTCGAACGGGTGCGGAAAGCGGACTCGGACACTTCACGGGCAACCGTTTACCGGACGCTCGGCCTGCTGGTTGAGGCGAATCTGCTCCGTGAAATCGATCTGGGTGACAACCAGACGACCTACGATCCGAACTTCGTCGACAAGCCGTCCCACAACCACCTCGTGTGCATCGATTGCGGCCGCGTGGTCGAGTTCGAGGACTTGAACCTGGATCTGCTGAACGACTGCGTGACCCGGCGGTTGGGCTTCAAGCCCCTGAGGCAGTCGATCAAGATCGAGGCGAACTGCGAGCAGCTGCGCCTGAAAGGCCGGTGCCCGAACCTGATCGCGAGCCGTCTCACCGGGAAACGGCTCCGGAAGAAGCGTTAAAGGTCTTTGACCGCGATGATGAACACGTGGTTTTCCGGATGCTGGTCGTATTCGAGATGACGGCATTCGCAGCCGCGGTCCGCGAGGATGGAGAGGAACGCGGTGGTGCCGAGCGTGCTGTAATCGAAATCGAGATCGTGGAAGCTGCCTGAGATTTCACCGGCCGGTCCGCCACCGAAGGTGAAGAGCACGACGCCGCCGGGAACGAGCGCGTCGCAAAGTTTTTCCATGACCGGCCGCTGGTCGGCGATCGGCAGATGGAACGTGCTGTCCCACGCGGAGATGAATGCATATCGCTCCGTCGGCTGCCACGTGGCGATGTCGGCGTGATGGAATGGAACCGTCGGGTGCATTTCCCGCGCGAGCTCGATCATCCTGGCGGAAACGTCGAGTCCTTCGATGGCGAACCCGGCATCGGCGAGGATGCGCAGGAACCGGCATTCGCTTCCGCAGCCGACATCGAGGGCCGCTCCTTTCGCGGCGGCGAACCGGATGGCACGTTGCAGCGCGGCGATGCCGTAGGTTGCCGGAGTGTCCCTTTGCCAGAGATGAGCGATGCGGTCGTAGCGATCGCCTGTATCCGAGGGTTTCATCAGAGGAAAAGACGGCCGAGTTTGGGGGCGGGGATTTCCGCGCTTTCGTAAAGCAGGGTGCGGAGATTTTCGAGGAGCTTGCGCGCGGCGAGGCTGTCACGGCACAAGGCACGGATGACGTGGCTGTTCTCCCCGAGCGGGCCGTGACCGAGATAAACGTCGTCGTTTGTCAGCGAATCCAGCGCGGTGGCCGGAAAATTTTCCGAGAAGATGCCCGCGGTGTAGATGGAAAGATAGTGGGCGGCGGGGAACCTGGCTTTCAGCGCTTCGAGGCTCCGGGTCTTGGGATCGAGATCGTAGCGCTCACGGGCGATGAGCTTTCCGCCGACATGGAGATCGAGTTCCCAACGGAGGTTCTGATAGGCGAACGTCTCGCCTTTCGCGACGCGGCCGGGAGCGATCCAGTCGAAGAACAACAGCGAGGCCGAAGGGTCGAGGTGGATGTCGGTTTTCTGGAAGTAACCCGCTCCGGCATGGGGAATGAATGGCTCGGGGATCCATTCGAGGGCGGAATCTTCCGCGACGGTGAAACTCTGGAAATTCCGGGCGGGTGCCCCGGACCGGGTCGGATACACGCGCGAGGCGGACGGCGTGCTGAGGACAAGGCGCGCGCCTCCTGTGACTTCGATTTCGCTTTCGAGAAGATCGCCGTCGAAGAAGCCGGCGGTCGGATTGACAATCGTCTGGATGACCCAGCCGGCATCGAGATGCGATTTGCTGAGATGGATCGGCGCGCGGAAACTCTGCTTCGAGATGTAGGGCGTGCCGTCCGTGCGGGTTTCACAGAGAAGCCGGAGGTGCCCGCTGATCGAGTTGCCTGAAACGTTGCTGCCGGCCTGCATGGAAAAAGGCCGCTGCGGGCCGGAGCGATTGTGGCAGAGCGCCGGCAGCCGGGCAATCAACTTCAGGCAAATCAGTTCCTAACAGAAGTGTGTCGGCATTGGAACAGAATCGGAGCGGACATCCGCGGCGGGCGGTTCAGTTTCCGGCCCAATTCTCTTTGCCATGAAGCGCATCCTTTTCCCCTCCGCCCTTCTCGCCCTGCCGGCTCTTCTGCCGATGGCCAGCGCCCAGCTGATCCTCACGGAAATCCAGTCGAACCAGAGCGCTTCCAACAGCGGTGACTACTGGGAGCTTACGAACGCGGGTTCTTCGGCGATCAACATCGGTGGGTATCGATGGACGGACTATACGGGTGGAAATACGTTCGAGACCGCCATCGCCATCCCTGAGGGAACATCGATCGGAGCAGGTGAATCGATCATTTTCACCCATGCGTCCGAGGCGAATTTCCGCACCTGGTGGGGATCATCGCTTGCGGCGGGGACGCGGATTTTCCCGACCCCTGTGGGGGATCCCGGGCTTGGCAGTGCGGATGGCATCACGCTCTACAACAGCGCCGGCACGGCGGTGATCCAGTTCTCTTATGCGGCGGGCGGCTTCACCCGGCTGGATGGTTCGGCATCGATCGGCGGTCACGCGGGCCCTTCCGCACGACCCGCCGGAGCGACGGCAATCAACCACTCCGCGCTCGTCTGGGTCTCATCCACGGGAACCGCATCGCCACGATACACCGCTGCGGACGGAACCACCCAGGGAACCTTCACCGCGGCGACCGGCGCCGATCTCGGATCTCCGGGATACAGCGGAGCGGGCGGCGGCGGGCCGACCTTCAGCCTGTCCGTGAGCGTGACCCCTTCGGCATTTTCGGAAAGTGCGGCGAATCCCGCGGCATCCGGCACCGTGACGCGGACCGGTGATCTCACTTCCGCGTTGGTGGTGACGCTCGCTTCATCGGACAC
>DATLIO010000041.1:0-2421 GCA_035539355.1 Luteolibacter sp. | reverse complement strand
GGACGCAGACTTCGCGCTACGATGCGAAGGGCGAATACATCAAACGCTGGGTCCCGGAATTGAAGAACGTCGATCCCAAGCTGTTCCTCGCTCCGCCGAAAGACGGCAACCCGATCGCCCCGGACTACCCGTTGCCGATCGTGGATCATACCGAGGAGCGCAACCGGACGCTGGAAATTTTCAAGCGACATCGCGAGAGAATGCGGTAATCTTTTTCGGAATAGATCCGGCAAATCCGGCTCTCATCCGTGTCCACCCGATGACGAAGTTCCGGCAGATCCTCGCCTTCATGTTCGCGATTCTGATCGCGAGCCCGGCGTGCTGTTGCTTCGCCACACCGGCTCCGGTGAAAGAAGCCGCCCATTCGTGCTGCGGCTCCGGCAACGAGAAGAAGCCGGACAAGAACTGCGATTGCTCGGTCAAAAAGCAAAGCGTCGCGGAATCGGACAAACCGCTTCCCCACGCTCCGGCATTCACCGTGCCGACGATCCTCGAATTTCCACGTCCGGTTTCGGTCGAGGCCATTCCAGCTCCGAATCGTCCGTCGTGGGTGTCCGTCGATACGGGGCCGCCACGGTTGAAGCTGGCCATTTACCAGACGTTCCTCATCTGATGTGAGAAAGGAACAGGGACGCCTCTGTCCCTGACTGCCACGGTGCCCGCGAAGGCACGCGTTCGATCCTTTCCCACGTCATCATGAAAACATTTCTCCTGTTGCTTCTTTCCGCGCTGGCCGTGAACGCCCGCGTCGTCGAATACGATCTCGAAATTTCCCGCCAGAACTGGACTCCGGGCGCGCCGTTGAAAGCGGTCCCCGCGCTCACGGTCAATGGCGGCATTCCCGGGCCCACCCTTCGTTTCCGCGAAGGCGACACCGCCCGCATCCGTGTGCACAACCGGCTTTCCCGCGAAGAGACATCGATTCACTGGCACGGCATCATCCTGCCAGTCGCCCAGGATGGCGTCCCTCATGTGACCACTCCGCCGATTCCGGCCGGCGGATCGCATGCGTTCGAATTCAAGATGCTGCACTCCGGCACCTACTGGTATCACAGCCACACCGGGCTCCAGGAACAGGAAGGCGTCTATGGCTCGATCGTCGTGGATCCCGCGAACGGAGAACCCGTGAAAGCCGACCGCGATCACGTCGTGGTGCTTTCCGATTGGACCCTCGAGCGTGGCGACGAGGTGATGCGGTCGCTCCGCCGCGGCACCGAATGGTATGAGCTGAAAAAGGGCTCGATCCAAAGTCTCACCGGAGCCGCGAAGGCAGGAGCACTCAAAGATTTCTTCTCCCGGGAAAAATCGCGCATGCCCGCCATGGATGTTTCCGATGTCGCCTACGACGCCTTCCTTGCCAACGGCAAGACCGCCATCCATCTCCCCGGAAAGCCCGGCGAAAAAATCCGCCTGCGGTTCATCAACGCAGCCGCTTCGACCTATTTCTATCTCGAATCCGCCACAGGACCACTGCGCGTCGTCACCGCCGACGGACCACCGGTGAAGCCGATCCACGTCCGTCGCCTGCTCACGGGCATGGCGGAGACCTATGATGCCATCGTCACCGTTCCTCCCTCCGGGAAATGGGAGATCCGCGCCACCTCGCAGGACGGATCAGGACATGCGTCCGTTTTCATCGGCGAAGGTGAGATCCATCCCGCTCCGGACATCCCGCGTCCCGACAATTACCGCATGGACCACCATCTGATGGCGTCGATGGATGAAATGGACATGGATGACATGCCCGCCGGACATCACATGGAGGAGCCAGCCCGCCCGCTTTCTCCCTACACGAAACTCAAGGCGCTCCACTCCACCGCGTTTCCGAAATCCCATCCACGCCGGACCATGGAAATGCGCCTCACCGGCGACATGGAGCGCTACATCTGGTCGTTCAACGGCAAGACCTTCGCGCAGGATGGCGTGATTCCCATCAAGAAAGGTGAAGTCATCCGGCTGGAGTTCATCAACGACACGATGATGCATCACCCGATCCATCTTCACGGCCACTTCTTCCGCGTGCTCGACGGGCAGGGTTCCGATGCACCGCTCAAGCACACGATCGACGTGCCGCCGATGGGCAAACGCACCATCGAATTCCTCGCCGACAATCCCGGCGACTGGCTGCTGCACTGCCATCTGCTCTACCACATGCACGCCGGCATGACGCGGATCTTCTCCTATCAGGATGAAAACTGGACTCCACCCACTCAGGGGAAAATCAAGCCCGGCACCACGAACACCATCTGCACCGACAACTGCTGTGTTCCCGCATCCGAGCGCCGCGAGGCCTCGCCGATGTCACGCCAACCCCATGCGGGCGGGCACGATCACGATCCGTTGTTCTTTTACCTCGATGGCTCGATCCAATCGCACATGAGCGAAGGATCCATCACGGTGATGAACACCTACAACGACTTC
>DATLIO010000040.1:0-1911 GCA_035539355.1 Luteolibacter sp. | reverse complement strand
GCGCCGTGGTGGCCGAAGACGGCAAGCCCGTCCAATACGGCGACGTCCTTTTCCGCATCAAGTGAGGTTCCCTCGCTGATCTCCGCCCACCGTTCACTTTCCACTTTCTTCCATGTTCAAACGAGTCCTCGTCGCCAACCGCGGTGAAATCGCCCTTCGCATCATCCGCGCCTGCCGCGAACTCGGGGTTGAATCCGTGGCCGTCTATTCCGAGCCGGATGTGGATTCCATGCACGTCCAGCTCGCGGACCAGGCGGTCTGCATCGGGCCGGCGTCGAGCAAGGAAAGCTATCTGAAAGCGGACCGGATCATCGCCGCCGCCGAAGTCACCGGCGCCGAAGCGATCCACCCGGGCTACGGTTTCCTCTCGGAAAACGCCCGTTTCGCGGAAATCTGCGAGTCCTCCGGCATCAAATTCATCGGACCTTCCGCCAAAGTCATTTCGATGATGGGCGACAAGGCGACCGCGCGCGCCACGGCGATCGCGAACAACGTGCCGATCACCCCCGGCTCGGAAATCATCCCGACCGCCGAGGAAGCTCTTGCGAAAGCGAAGGAAATCGGCCTGCCGGTGATGATCAAGGCGACCGCCGGTGGTGGTGGCCGCGGCATGCGCCCCTGCTTCAAGGAAGAGGATTTCATTTCCCTGTTCCGCGCCGCATCGAACGAAGCGATGGCGGCTTTCGGCAACGGCGAATGCTATTTGGAAAAGCTGGTGCTCAACCCGCACCACATTGAGTTCCAGGTCATTGCCGACTCCCATGGCAACTTCGTCCATCTCGGCGAGCGCGATTGCTCGATGCAGCGCCGCAACCAGAAGATCATCGAGGAGTGCCCGTCGCCCCTCATTTCGCCGGAACTCCGCGCCCGCATGGGTGAGGCGTCCGTCAACCTGATCAAGAACATCGGTTACCAGAACGCCGGAACGATCGAGTATCTCGTCGATGAAGCGGGTGAGAATTTCTACTTCATGGAAATGAACACCCGGATCCAGGTCGAGCACCCGGTCACCGAGGAGGTCATGGGCTGCGAGCTGATCAAGGAACAGATCCGCGTCGCCGCCGGCGAACCGCTTTCCCACCACGTCCTGCAGGCGACGCCGCGCGGCCACTCGATCGAGTGCCGCATCAACGCGGAGGACCCCTACAACAATTTCACGCCGAGCCCCGGCAACATCGATCTCTGGTATGCTCCGGGTGGCAAAGGCGTCCGTGTCGACACCCACGTCTACTCCGGCTACACGGTGCCGCCGCACTACGATTCGATGATCGCGAAGCTGATTGTCACCGGCGCGACCCGTGAAATCGCCATCGCCCGCATGAACCGCGCGCTCGGCGAATTCATGATCCGCGGCATCAAGACGACGATCCCTTTCCAGCAGGAAATCATCAACCATCCCGATTTCAAAAACGGCACCTACGACATCGGCTGGGTCGCCCGTTACCTTGAAGAGCGGAAAGCGTAACGGAAGCGGAACGGCATGTCCCTTTCCTCCGCACGCCTCTATTGCATCCTCGATCTGGGATACGTCGCGGAAGAGTCGGCGGAAAAAATCACCGCTGAGCTGATTCTTGGTGGCGCGGATCTTCTCCAGCTCCGCGCCAAAGGTCACGACCGCGAAACCATTTCAAGGATCGCGGCCAAACTGCTCCCGATCTGCCGTGCCGCCGGCGTGCCGTTCATCCTGAACGATCATCCGGACCTTGCGGCCGAACTCGGCACCGATGGCGTGCACATCGGTCAGGACGATGGCTCGCTCGCCGATGCCCGGCAAATCGTTGGTCCGGAGATGATTATCGGTCGCTCGACGCATTCGCTCGACCAGGCCCGCGCCGCGCTTGCGGAAGGCTTCGACTACATCGGCTTCGGCCCGTTGTTTCCGACTCCGACCAAACTCGGACGTCCCGGCAT
>DATLIO010000039.1:0-8294 GCA_035539355.1 Luteolibacter sp. | reverse complement strand
GACTACATCTGGTTCAACGCCCACATAACCAGCCTGACGTTCGCGAACTCCGCGGCGCTGGCGCCAAGCGTGACGATTCACGTGACCGATTCCACGGTGACATTCAACAACAACGGCACGGACTACATCGTGAATCTGCCGAACACGAACATGACGTTTTCGACCTCGGCAGCCACCGCCTCGGGAACTTATGCCGGCGGTTGGGAACTCACGTTCCCCAAGGTCGCCGGAGGAGATCCCTTCATGGGAGGCATGATGTACGACGTCCCGGCTGTCGGGCTTCTCGGAGGAACGAATCCCGTCACCTGGACCGCTCATTTCTCGACGGATACGGGGTCGGTTTCCCTGAACTGGCAATGGGCCGCCGCTGTCTATACGTCCGCGCCGAGCGATCCCAATCAGCTGAACGTCCTCCTGAAGGACGGCAGCGGTCTCCAATCCGGCACTCCCGTCGCCTACGAATCGTTCGTTACCGGCGGTGCCCGGGGGGGCGGTGGCTCCAACTACACCGGCTCGAACAGCGGAACGGAGAGCGTCAACAATATCGCGGTGGTTCCGGAACCTTCGGCCGCGGTGCTGGGTATCGTCGGCACTCTCTGTCTGGTTCTGAGACGTCGGGTAAGTTGAGGGATCGCATGTCGATGCGAAAGGCAGCTCCTGCCTGCCCCATATGCTGAGTGCTTTTGAAGTGCTTCAGCCGTCCTCAGAAAGGCGAAGGCCGCTTAGCTCTCTAAAGCTAAACGGCCTTCATTGGTTGCGGGAGTAGGATTTGAACCTACGACCTTCAGGTTATGAGCCTGACGAGCTACCTGGCTGCTCCATCCCGCGATTTAACCACTTGCACCTCTCGGTGCGGGGGCGGGATAATTAGGAGCGGACGTGCCTTTGCGCAAGGGAAATTTTGCATTTGTTCGCAAATCGTGATTTTGTCGCGCCGCCGCATGGACACCCTCTCCGAATTGAAGCTTTCAGCGCCCGAATGGCGGGAGCTTGCGGGGACGCATGCACGGCGGGCGAAAGCCCATGTGAAGCCCGCACGGGAGCGGAAAGATCACGGTGTGCCGCATCCGATCCAGGATTTCCTTTTCCAGTATTACCCCTTCCCTTTGTCGTTGCTGGAAAGCTGGCATCCGGGTGTCGGCGTCACTCTCGAAGGGGGGCAGGAAGAGGACTTGTTCAATCCGAAGCACTATTCGCGCGATGGGAATGGCATCACCGCTGATCCTTCGCTGCTTTCGGAAAAGGAGGTCGCGCGGATGCATTGGATCCGGGAATTGCTGGCAGCCACCGCGTCGCGGGCACCGATCTTTTCGTGCCACGGCCTGCATGAGTGGGCGATGGTTTACCGGGGGCAGACGGTGAGGCATGAGAAAACAACCCGGCTGAGGCTTCCTCAGTCTGACATCGACGGACTCGTCGAATCGCGGCCGATCTGTTGCTCGCATCATGATGCTTTCCGTTTCTTCGCGAATGACGCCCGCCCTTTCAACCGGCTGCAGCCATCCCTCGAAACCCGCCCGCAGATGGAACAACCGGGCTGCGTCCATGCGAACATGGATCTCTACAAATGGGCGGCGAAGCTGATGCCGTGGATCGGTTCCGACCTGTTGCTCGACTGCTTCGAGCTGGCCGTGGAACTGCGTGAACTGGACATGAAGGCGAGCCCTTACGATCTCGCCGCGTGGGATTGCGAACCCATCCGGATCGAAACCACGGAGGGGCGGCGGATCTATGAGTCCGAGCAACGCCGCCTTTCCCAAAAGGCGGCTCCGCTGAGGGCACGGCTCATTTGGATGATCGACCGGACGCTCGAACGGCGCGCCTGATCAAAGGCCCTGCCAGCGCAGCTTCTGACGCAACGCTTCGTAAAACGATCCCGCTTTCGGTTTCAACAGGTGGAAGGATCTGGGGGATCTTTTCACTTCGATGCGATCCCCCGGGCCGATGTGGGTGTTGTCCCGTCCGTCGACCGTGAAGAGCATGAAGTTCTCGGTGCCATCCGAGGAAAGCACGATGACCGAGTCATCGGAAATCACCAGCGAACGCTGGCTCAAGCTGTGCGGGCAGATCGGAGTCACGACAAAGACGCTGGCCGAAGGTTCGATCAACGGTCCGCCGGCCGACAGCGAATAGGCTGTCGATCCCGTGGGGGTGGCGACGATGAGTCCGTCCGCGCGGTAATTGTTCAGGAAATCGCCGTTCACCGAAGCACTGACCGAGACGAGCCGACCGGTGTCCGCCCTTGCGAGCGTCACTTCGTTGAGAGCGATGAAAACTTCGGGCTCCTTGTTCGCCCGGATGACGGTTGCCTTCAGCATCGTCCGGACGCTGGTCGTGAAATCGTGATCGGCCACACATTGGGCGAACGCTTCCAGTTCCTCGTCCGTGCAGCTGGTGAGAAAGCCCAGGGTCCCGATGTTGATGCCGGCCACCGGTTTCTCGAAATCACCGAGCCTCAGCAGCGCGTTGAGCATCGTGCCATCGCCTCCGAGGACGGCGACGACATCGACTTCCTTGGCGAAGTCTCCGACCGGGATCCCTCCTTCTTCACCCACCAGTTCCGCCGTCTGCTCGTCCAGCACGGTGGAGCAGCCACGGATTTCCAAAGCGTTCCTCAATGCTTGGAGCGTTCTGACAGCTCCCTTCTTGCTGGGATTGGCGAGAATTCCGATTTTCAAGGCAGCGGGCGGTTCCACGCGTGATACGAGCGGGAAACCGCCGCTTTTCCAAGAGTTATCATCTTCCAGGGCCTCAAATCTCAGACCGCGATCTTTTCAGCGCCGGAAAGCAATGCCTTCGCGGTCGGAATGATCTGGCTGAGTTCGTCGACAACCACGAACTCGTCATTGCGGCACCAAGGCTGGAGCATGGCGATGAGAGGATCCCAGAAGCTGACTCCGTTCGCGTCCTTGCGGTTGAAGACGATGACCGGTTTGCCCACCATCGATGGGTTCCCCTGGTGTTTGAAGATCATCAGCGCGAGCATTTCCTGGACCGTCCCGGCGCCGCCAGGGAAGATCACGAAGGCGTCCGAGTGATCGATCATGACCTCCATCCGGGTGTAGATGTCCGGTTTCAGCCAGAAGCTGGAAAGTCCGACAGGCAGGCCTTCAAGCTCGATGATGTGCGGGACGTTCGAACCTCCGGTCCATCCGCCGGCATCGACGGAACCGCGCACGACTTCGCCCATGATGCCCGAGTTTCCGGCTCCGGAAACGCAGCCCATGTTCGAATCGGCGAGCATCTTCCCGAGCTGGTAGCCGTCGCTCAGATAGGCCGGATCGGTGATGGACGCGGAGCAGAACACGCAGACATTTCCGAAATGGTCCGGTGGCAGCGGGGTTTCGAAAGTCGGTCCCGCGGTGGCTCCCGTGTGTTCGCGGCCGACGTCCGGGATCCCCTGCAAACGGGCGGCTTCCAGGATGTCGACCACTTCGGCCGCGTCTTTGGCGAGGAGCAGGTATTCCTCGTGGTTCTGGCGCACGGTGCCGAGCTTGTTCAGATGGAAAAGCAGGTTCGACAGCGCGGTCCACGATTCATCCGAATTCAGGATGACGGTGGGCTTGCCTTCGAGGTGTTTGTCGAGGGTCTGATAACCCACGAACACGGAGACCGCCTTGAAAAGGTCTTCCAGCGTGGCGCCTGGAGTGAAGAGGAACGCGTCGCTCTCGATGATCTTTTTCTCGATGTTGGAGAGTGAAATGCGCTGGTCGCCGTTCGAATTGTAGATGTTCCAGCCGCGGCTGAAAAGTTGGTAGAGAAGCTGCGCTCGGACTTCGCGATTCGGGTCTTTTTCTCCGAGGACGGTTCCTGCAAGACGAACGGTAGGCATAGTTTTAGGAATGGGTGGGATGTCTGTTTCGCAGTTTTCATGCCATCGCTTGAATTTCTCGACGGAATGGCCTGCGGACTGCCTTAATGAACGCGATGGATCCATTCATGCAAGCGGCAGTTGAAGAGGCGCGGGCGGGGCTCGCGGAAGGCGGCATCCCGATCGGCAGCGTGGTCGTTCACAACGGAAAAATCATCGGACGCGGACACAACCAACGGGTCCAGAAATGCAGCACCACCCTCCACGGAGAGATGGACGCGCTTGAGAACGCCGGCCGCCAACCGGCATCGGTTTACCGGGAATGCACCCTTTACACCACCCTCTCCCCCTGCCCCATGTGCAGCGGTGCGATCCTGCTTTACGGCATTCCAAAAGTCATCATCGGTGAAAACCAGACCTTCATGGGCGATGAGGAACTGCTCCGTTCCCGGGGCGTCGAACTGACGGTCGTCGACGATCCTGATTGCATCGAGCTGATGACGAATTTCATCCGGGACAAGCCGGAATTGTGGAACGAAGACATCGGAGAATGACCGTTCTCTGCTGTGGACAAGTCCGCATTTCCCCATCAATCTCGGGCCATGCTCCGCGCTTCCGCATCGCTCATCGCGTTCGCTTTCCTGCTTTCCCTACCGATCTCCGCCGCTCCGAAATTCGCCACCGTCAAGATCTCCGAAATCTACCGGAATCTCGTCTCAACCAAAAAACTGACCGCGGATCTGGAGCTGGAACGCCAGGCGATTCTCAAGGATGAACGGGCCGAGCATCTCCGCCGGATGCTCGCGGAATTGAAATCGCTCTACGAAGAACTGCAGAAGAAGCGTGGCGTCGCCACGGATGACGAAACGCGGAAACTCGCACAGGCTTTCGAACAGAAGCGGCAGGAATCCCAGACGCTGCAGCAGGAATTCCAGCTTTTCGAAACCGAGAAGAAGAAGGAAATCAACAGCAAGATGGTCACCTCGATGCGGGCATCACTCGAAAAGATCGCTGCCGCTTCGCGGAAAGTCGCCCAGGAAAAGGGTTTTGACGGAGCGTTTGATGTGTCCGGTAACAGCAACACCGGCGTTCCGGTCATCCTGTTCGTCAAGAATGACAATGACATCACTGAAGAAGTGGTTGCGGCGTTGAAGGATGCGGGGGAACCTACCACGCCGGCGATCTCCGACAGCCCGGCCGCTCCGACACCGGAGGCACCCGCCCCTGCTCCTGCGCCTGCTCCAGCCAAACCCTGAACCTTTCCCACATCATGGACTTCAAAGACATTCTCCTGCACCCATTCACCCTCGGATTGCTGCTCGGCCTGTTGGTCACCGCGTTCATCTGGAAAGGCGGCTTCACCGCCAGACGGAATGTCTCCCGCGAATTGAAACGGGTTGAGGGCGAAATGAAGGACCTGCAGAACCACCTCAACACGCAGCTCAAGATCAACGCCACCGGCAACGAATCGCTGCAAAGGGAGCTCGAATCACTCCGCCAGCAGAACGAGACCCTCCGCATCAACAACACCGCGCTCCAGCAGAAACCCGGCCGCGCCGAACAGCGCCAGCTGCAGATCCACGAAGCCGCCGTCAGGTTGATGCGTGAACAAGCTCCGGGATTCGCTCCGGCTTGGGAAAAGGCGCTGCGTCAGGCGGAAACCGATCTCGAAGCCGCGGATTCGGGATTGAAGAAACTGGTGCGCAAAGTGATTCCCGGATTGGGAAATTCAGCTTCGGTTTCCACACCGCAGACTTTGCTGGCGAACGACGAATCCAACGATTGACCGTTACCTGCCTGTTCTGAGGGTTCCGTCGGACAGGATCCGCGCCCTCAATCCGCCACGGGAATTTCCCTTGAGGAATTCCTCCACTCCCGGAGCTGCGGCCTGGTCCATCCAGTAGCACGGTTTGCACTCCTCGCTGCCCTCGAATTCCACGCCCTGGAAACGGAACCGTTTTCCGGACCACTGGGAAAGATCGGCTCCGCGGACGATGAGATTGCGGCGGAAAATCGATCCCGGCAGATCGGGGAGATTGAACTCACGGCGGACCGCGTCGATCACGTCCGCATCGAAGAATGAGACCTGCCCCTTGAAGTCTTCCTTGAAACCGAAGTAGCGATCCCCTTTCAAACCCATCCCCGCCACGCATTCGACTTCTTCAACCGAATGGATCGGGTTCTCCTCGCGGCCGAGCCCGTGACGTCCGCGGAAATCGTGGCCTCCCGAAAGGAAGATCGCTTCGAGACGGGCATCCCATTCGGGTGCCTCGTCTTTCTCGCGGCCTGTTTCAGCCGACCGGTTGTCCGGCCCGACCCATTCGGTGCGACCATCCGCATAGGTCTCTTTTTTCCAGACCGGCAGTTCGTATTTCAGCCGTTCCATGATCGCCCGCGCGCCATCGAAAGCTTCGGCACGATGAGCGGAAGCGACGCCAACCCACACCGCCGATTCGCCGATCCCAAGGCGGCCCGTGCGGTGAACCGCTGCGACCTTCAATAATCCGTAACGCGCAGCCTCTTCCTCGATGATCCGCTGGCCGGCTTTCACCACCAACGCGGGATAGGCCTGATATTCCAGCTCCGCGACCGCCGAACCTTCGTTGTGGTTCCGCACCCGGCCGTCGAAAGTCACTCTCGCTCCCGCACGGGGATCGACGAGAATTTCCGAAAGCGCGGTGATGTCCGGTGCTTCCGAGGCCAGTGAAAATTGGAACGACGGATCGCTCATCGGCATCAACGTAACTTCATCCGCCCGACATGGGAGGCAATAAAGCGATCGCGTCCCCGCTTTTGATTTCCACATCCCATGTGGCGAATTCATCGTTCACCGCCACCCTGAAATCGGCGACGGAAAGACCCAGGCCGTGCTTCGCATCCAGTTCCGCGTAAAGTCGGGCTGGCGTCCGCGCGGAGCTTTCAACCGTTTCTTCCGCGAATCCACGCCGCTCCGCCAGGAGACCGAAATATAGAACCCGGTAAATCATGGTTTCAACGAAGCGGCCCAGTCTTCCGGGGTGTTGGCGTTGTCCAGAGCTCCGGTGTGCAACGGCTCCAACAGCCGGCATTCGGAACGGATGAGGATTTTCCTCGGACAATGGGTTCCGGCATCCTCGACGATCCGCTTCGCCTCGCTCGAATACCAGGTGCAGAGCGGTTCCGGCAGACCGTCGAATTCGCTGCGGTAGGCGAGGAACATCTCCCCTTCTTTCCTCGAATCGAGCAGGTGAGTCAGCGTTTCCGCATCCAGACGAGGCAGATCGCAGGCGACGATCAACCAATCGGCTTCGGGCTTCGCGTTCATCGCGGCGAGGATTCCTGAAATCGGACCGCTGCTCTGTCCTTCGGGATCACGCAGGAGCTTCGCATCCGCTCCGATCCCATCCGGTGGTTCCTGATCATGCCGCAACGAAAGATAGACTTCGGAACAACCCGCTTCCTCAAGGAAGTCCCGGCAACGTCCGGCCAAGGTCCTCCCGTCGGGATGAAGCATCGACGCCTTATCCGTTCCCATCCGGGTGCTTCTTCCTCCCGCCAAAACGAGGCCGCAAAGTGGTTTCTTCATGGCTGGAAATGATAGTCGCCCGATTTGCCGCCGGTTTTCGAGAGCAGGAAGATTTGCCCGATCACGATGCCTTTGTTCATCGCCTTGCACATGTCGTAAACGGTCAGGGCCGCGACACTCACTCCGGTGATCGCTTCCATTTCGACGCCGGTTTTCCCCGCGGTCGAAACCGTGCAGCGGATGACGATCCCATCGCCTTCGGGTTCGATGCTGAAATCGCAGGACTCCACCGGCAACGGATGGCAGAACGGAATCAGATCGCTGGTCTTCTTCACCGCCATCGTGCCGGCGATGATCGCCGTCTGGATGACGGGACCTTTCGGTCCGTGCAGATCGCGGTCGGCGAAGCGTCCCATGATTTCGGCGCCGAGCGTCATGCGCGCTTCGGCGACGGCCGTCCTTTTGTTCGCGGACTTGGCGGTGATGTCGACCATCGATGGTTTGCCATCGCGGACGTGGGTGAATGAAGCGTCTTCCATGATTCAAAACCACGGGGTGAACGGCACCGCAACCGGCAACCCTTCCCCGCGGGGCGGCAGGCTGACAAATCCGTCGCTTTTCAGCAAGCCGATGAAATCACCGCTGTTGCCGGTGGGGGCCGGTTCAGCCCGGCCGTCATCACGGATGACCACCGGCAAATGCTGCGTCAGCCCATCCAACCCGGCCCTTCCTTCGAGAACGACCTGCCGTGTTCGTGATGGATTCAATCCGGCCATCTTTTCCAACGCCGGAAGCACGAACGCATGCAAACCCGTGATCGCCGAAACCGGATTTCCCGGAAGTGCCATCACGATCTGCCCCTCGGGGCCGATCCAGCACCCGGCCGGTTTTCCCGGACGCTGCGCCACTCCGTGGAAAAGTCGGCGGCACCCCAGTTCCTCCAGCACCACCGGCACGAAATCCCGCGCTCCTTTCGAG
>DATLIO010000038.1:0-3357 GCA_035539355.1 Luteolibacter sp. | reverse complement strand
GGATGGCCAGTGGGAAAACAGGGGCGGGCTGGACAGTTGGTTGGAAAAATTCCAGTTGCAACGTTGGCCCGCTGGCTGCATCCAGAGCGCAACAAACTGATTGATTAACCTCTATGGCGGACCTCGAAGACAAGAATGTGGAAAACGTGCCGGGCAAGTTCTATGTGGACAGCCAGTGCATCGACTGCGATCTGTGCCGGGAAACCGCGCCGAACAACTTCACCCGGGCCGATGACGAAGGGTATTCCTTTGTTTTCAAACAACCTTCCAACGAAGAGGAAGAAGCCCAGTGCATCGAGGCCATGGAAGGTTGCCCGGTCGAAGCGATCGGCGACAATGGCTGACTTCGCGAAAAAGCGGGCGAAGAAAGGGCGGCCGGGAGTTTCCCGCATCCGTGACGAAATCCTGCGCGAATGGCGGGGGAGCGATGAAGTCGATGACCTGCGGGCCAATGTCCACAAGGCCGAGGAATTCGTCAGCGCGATCCTGCGGGCGGCCGGTGCCGAGGACGGGCTGCATGAAGACCAGGTCCGCGCGGCGTGGAAGGAACTCGCGGGCGATTTCATTTCCCGGCACGCCGAACCGGTTTCAGTGAAGGACGGCCATCTGGTGCTCCGGGTCACGCAACCGGCGATGCGCTTCCACCTGGAACAGATGAAACCGATGCTGCTGACCCGCATCCGCACCCACAAGTGGAGCGGCAAATGGGGCATTCCCGGCGGCAAGATCGAGCGCGGAGAGCCTTCGGAGGAAGCGCTGGAACGGGAGGTGCGGGAGGAAACCGGCCTGGAGATTTCGGACATCCGTTTCGCGATGGTGCAGGACTGCATCGACTCGCCCGAGTTCATGCGTTCCGAACATTTCCTGCTGCTCAATTATGTGGCCCGTGCGGCATCGACTGCCGTGACCTTGAACGACGAAGCGGAGGAGTATCGTTGGGTCACCGCTGACGAAGCATTCCATCTCGATCTCAACGAACCCACCCGCGTGTTGCTGCAACATGCCCTCGCCAACGCCTTGCCATGAATCCTCCCGATCAGATCGAGATCCGCCGCCTCAAGGTGAAGACTTTCATCGGCGTGCCCGATGAGGAACGTGCGAACGAGCAGACGCTGCTGGTGACGATCCGCATGACCCCGTCGCAAGGATTCGACGGCCTTGCCGATGAGATTTCCCGGACGGTCGACTACTATGCGGTTTCGTTGGAAATCGAAGCGCTCGCCGCGGAGAAGCCGAGGAAGTTGATCGAGACGCTCGCCGTGGATATCGCGAATCATCTTTTGACCCATCATCCGTTGGAGCGCGCCGCGGTGACGATCGAGAAGCACATTCTCCCGAACACGGAGTGTGTTGCGGTGCATGTCGAAAGAAGCCGGCGGCATTGATCGGTGGCATTGCCGATTGTGACGGAATCGGCACGTGAAAAAGACAGAGAGCCGTGCGCGGATCGGGTTTTGTCACAGCGGAGTGGAACTTCACTTCGCCTGATTATGAAGATCGACATCGTAACGGATACGTTTCTCCCCGACGTGAATGGTGTGGCCATGACGTTGGGTCGTCTCACCGAAGGGCTGAGGCAACAAGGCCACCGGGTGCATGTCATCCGGACCGGCGAAGGATCGGGGAAGCGTGAAACCGTGGCGGCATCGATCGCGTTGCCAGGATACAAGGAGGTGCGGGTCGGTCTGCCGGATCCCTTCCGCCTGAGGAAACGCTGGCTGAGAAAGCGTCCGGATGCGGTTTACGTCGCAACGGAAAGTCCGCTCGGCCGTTCCGCGGTGAAGGCGGCCAAGTTGCTCGGGGTTCCCGTCGCAACCGGCTTCCATACGAATTTCCACGAATATCTCGAACAGTATCGTCTGGGTGGTCTCGAACCGGCCGCGAAAGCTTATCTCAAACGGTTCCATCAAGCCGCCGACTGCACGCTGGCGCCTTCTCCCGAAGTCGTCGAACGGCTGAAGCAGGAAGGTTTCCGTGAGGTCCATCTGCTGGGCCGTGGTGTGGATTCGGACCTCTTTTCACCGGACAAGCGCTGCGAAAATCTGCGTGCCGAATGGGGTGCGCGTGCCGGTGTGCCGGTGGCGATCATCGTGGGACGTGTCGCGGCGGAGAAGAATCTCGATCTGGCGATGAAGGCGTTCGAACGCATGCGCCAGTCGGTGCCGGATCTCAGATGCGTCGTCGTTGGAGACGGCCCGGTGAAGGCGAAACTCGAGGAACGTTTCCCGTCGGTCCACTTCGCCGGAACGCGTCTTGGTGAGGATCTGGCGAAGCACTATGCCTCCGCTGACATCCTTCTTTTCCCGAGCGAGACGGAGACCTTCGGAAACGTGCTTCTCGAAGGCATGGCGAGTGGTCTGGTGACGGTGAGTTACAACTACGCGGCTTCGGAAAGATATGTCGAAAATGGAGTCAACGGCTTGAAGGCGGAGCGCGGTGATGAAGACGCGTTCCTCGCGAGGGGCATCGAAGCGCTTTCACGCGATCCGGGCATGAAGGCGGCGGCGCGTGAAACGGCGCGGCGTCTCGGCTGGGAGCAGGTGATCGGTGATTTCGGCCGGCGGATGGAGGAGATCGCAGCGACCGGACGTGCGGCCGATCCGATGAAGATCAAGCGCCGGAAGGTTTCCTGCCGGACCGTGTTCCTTTCGGACATCCACCTCGGAACGGAAGATTCGAAAGCCCTCGAAGTGGTGCATTTCCTCAAGCACATCGAGTGCGAGAAGCTCGTGCTCAACGGTGACATCATCGACGGTTGGGCGCTCAAGCGTGGCGCGAGATGGCGCGGCCGCCACAGCCGGGTGATCCGGAAAATCCTGAAGATGATGGAGAAGGACCACACCGAAGTGATCTATCTGCGCGGCAACCACGACGACATCCTCGAAAGATTCCTTCCGCTGGCGTTCGGCCGCCTGAAGATCACCAAAGAGCACGTCCATGTTTCCGCCGCCGGCGTGAGGTATCTCGTCGTGCACGGCGATGGATTCGACAGTGTTTCCACCAAACACAAGTGGTTGGCGTCGCTGGGTGCGGTCGGTTACGATTCGTTGCTCAAGGTGAACCGTGTCTACAACCGCTGGCGGGCATGGCGCGGAAAGGAATATTACTCGATCAGCAAACGGGTGAAGGCGAAGGTCAAATCCGCCGTCAGTTTCGTCGACAAATACGAGGAGCTGCTCCAGGACCTGGCCCGTCACAAGAAATGCGACGGGATCATCTGCGGCCACATCCATACGCCCGAAGACAAGAAGGTCGGGGACATCCACTACCTGAACTCCGGTGACTGGGTGGAAAGCCTCACGGCGATCATCGAGCATCACGACGGCCGGATGGAACTGGTCCGTTACGCGGATTTTT
>DATLIO010000037.1:0-8898 GCA_035539355.1 Luteolibacter sp. | reverse complement strand
ACCGAAGGGGATTGCCTCCGTCGGGTGGTGGCTGCGGGAAATGGGGCGCATCCGGGGTATTTCCGGGGTCTGACGGAAACGTGGATGAAGCTTGCCTATGCGGGGATGGTGCCGGCCGATTCCGACATCGTGACACTTTGCAACGAATGGCCGTATGTCGAGAGGAGGACGGCATGAAGTATCTTCTCAGGATCCTCCCGGTGCTGCTGCTTCTGTTCGCAACGGGCTGCGAATATGAAGAGGTGAAGCGTCCGACGGGTTACAAAGGAAAAGCCCGGCTGAATCCATGGCTGGCGGTGGAGCGCTTCTGCGGGCAAATGGGATATGAGGTGAAATCCCTGCCTTCATGGAAAAATCCGGAGTGGGAGGATTCCGTCTGCTTCGTGCCGGCGGAATTGCTGAACAACCGCGGCTTCATCGAACGGATGGATGACTGGGTTGTTGAAGGCGGGCATCTGGTGATCCTCTGCGACTATTCCCAGGCCGAGTGGAACGATTGGTCGGAGTATAACAATCCGGTCATCCGGATCGAAAAGCCGCTGGAGGAATTCCTGGGAGAAAGCGACATCCGTCTGGTGACTTCCATGGCCGGGAGACCCGAGAACGAAGTCCTTTCGTTCAATCAGAAATTCGGGAAACAAGTCTACAAGATCGAAGGTGGATCGCTGACCCGGGTGAAGACCGGTGACAATACACCGAAGGACATTTTCATCTCCGCGAAGAAAGGAGACGGCCGCATTTCGGTGGTCACCGATGCCCGTATGTTCCGGAACCGCGGGATCGATCAAAAGGAACACGCTTCTTTCCTGATCGCATTGATCAATGCGGATGACCGCGAAGGGGTGGTGAATTTCATCCGTGGATCCGGCATTTCGCTGATGGACATGATCGGCCGTCACCTCTGGCCGCTGTTGATCGGTCTTGGGGTGATGCTCGTGTTCTGGCTTTGGAAAAGCATGTCCCGGTTCGGTCCGCTGGAAGCCGCCGCCGGTCCTTCTCCTTTGCGCGGATATGATCATCACCTCGAGGCACTCGGGGACTTCCAATGGCGCCTCGACAAGTGCACGTCGCTGCTGGCTCCGTTGCGCGAACGGATCGTGGAAATGGGACAGCATCTGGCGGTGAGATCCGGCAGGCGTGATTCGGATTTCTTCGGGTTTCTTTCCGAACGCTCCGGAGTTCCCCGCGAAAGGGTGGTGCGTGCGCTTTCGGAAGCGGCTCCGGCCGATTCGGCGGTGCTGACCCGCACGGCGGCCGACCTGCAATTACTGATCCAATCACTCAACCGTAACAACTGATAGATAATATCCTGCACTTCGAATCGGCTTGGAAAATCGCCGATTCGAAGTTGAGTCAGCCAAGTCAAACCAACGTTTTCCGATGACCTCAGATTTGTATCCGAATCCACCCGGCGGCGAGCTTCCGTCCGATCCGCTTTCCGGCTTCATCCATCGCATCCGTGGAGAGATCCGCAAGGTGATCGTCGGACAGGACGCGGTCATCGATCAGGTCCTGGCAGCGTTGATGGCGGGAGGCCACGTGCTTCTCGAAGGCAAGCCCGGGCTTGGAAAGACCCATCTGGTCACGACGCTGGCGAAAACGTTCGGAGGACATTCCGGGCGGATCCAGTTCACACCGGACCTGATGCCTTCGGACGTCACCGGTTTCCGCCTGTTCGACATGCAGAGCCAGACGTTCCAGCTCCGCCGTGGCCCTGTTTTCACGAACCTCCTGCTGGCGGATGAGATCAACCGTGCTCCTGCGAAAACCCAGGCCGCTTTGCTCGAAGTGATGCAGGAACGGCAGGTGACGATCGATGGCGAAACGTTGGCCCTCGACCCTCCGTTCATGACCTTGGCGACGCAGAATCCGGTCGAGCACGAAGGAACGTATCCGCTGCCCGAAGCGCAGCTCGACCGCTTCATCATGAAAGTGCTCATCGATTATCCGGAGCGCGACGCCGAATGTGAAATCGTCTCCCGTTCCGCATCGGAAGGAGCCGCATTGGCGGATCGGAGCGTGGTCCCGATCTGCGGGCCTGCGGAGATCATCGCCGCACAACGGGCGGTTTCAGCGATCCAGGTGGTTCCCGAAGTGGTGGGGTATGCGGTTTCGATCGCCCAGGCCACGCGTGACTCACGGGCCATCGGGCTCGGAGCCGGAACCCGGGGTGCCATCAGTCTCGTGAAGATCGGCAAGGCCTACGCGGCATTGCAGGGCAGGGGATATGTCATTCCGGATGATATCAAAAACGCGGCGCTTCCCGTGCTGCGCCACCGGGTCCAACTGACGCCTGAAGTGGCGATCAGCGGCCAGAACATCGACGAAGTGCTTCGCACGATCGTGGACGGCGTGCCCGCGCCCAGACAGTGAACCATGATTCCGACTCTCAGGCTCATCCTGTTGGCGACCGCGTGGACGGCTTTCGGCGCGCTGGCGTCCGCCATGCCATCGCTGGTGCCGTTCTGGGGATGGTCGGGAGTGGGGATCGCGGCTTTGTTGATCATCGACGCGCTGGTGGTGCTGGCTTTCCGCAAGATCGATGTTGAGAGGCGGCTTCCGAAGCGATTCGCGTTGGGCGAGGAAAACGAAGTCCGGCTGATTCTGGGAAACACCGGCATCGGGTCCGCGAAGATCCAGGTGTTCGATGGCATCCCGCAGAGGGCGGAAGCTCCGGCCATGCCGTGGACGGGTGACGTGCCGGCGGGCCGCGAGATCAAGGTTTTCCATCCGGTCAAAATCTTCGAACGCGGGGAAATGACATTCACCCGTGTGAGGATCCGCCGCAGGTCGCTGCTGGGCTTGTGGCAGAGACAGTCCGCACACGGCACCGATGAAATGGTGAAGGTGTATCCGAACTACGAACCCGTCATCCGGTTCGCGATGCTCGGCATGCAGCATCGTGAAAGCCCGTTGGGGATCGTCAGGCGTCCGCGTGCCGGAACCAGCCGTGACTTCCATCAACTGCGTGACTACCGGGATGGCGATCCATTTTCGCAGATCGACTGGAAAGCCTCGTCCCGCCGTCAGATGCTCATCAGCCGGGATTACCAGGAGCAGCGGGACCAGACGGTGGTTTTCCTGATCGATACCGGCCGGCGCATGCGGGCGATGGACGGCGACCTGCCCCAATTCGATCATGCGCTCAACGCCGTGCTCCTTGTTTCACACATCGCGTTGAAGCAGGGCGATCAGGTGGGGGTGAAGTCGTTCGGTGGGACCGACCGCTGGCTGCCGCCGGTGAAAGGGGCGCATGCCATGCCGGTGATCCTGAACCATCTGTATGACTATCAAACGACCTCGGCTCCGAGTGATTTCGCCGGGGCGGTGGAACACCTGATGGCCAGGCAGCGGCGGCGGGCGTTGGTCGTCGTTCTGACGAATCTCCGGGGTGAGGACGGGAAGGAACTCATCGGCGCGCTCGAAGTTCTGAAAACCCGCCACGTGGTCATGCTGGCGAGCCTCAAGGAAAAGACCGTCGAGGATTCCGCGTCGGATCCCGTGGAGGCGTTTTCCGGCGCGTTGAGATTTCTGGCCGCGGACCGCTATCGCAGCGAAAGACGGGAAATCCTGGCGGCGCTGGGCATGCGCGGGATCCTGACGCTCGATACCACCGCGCAGGAATTCGCCGTGGCGCTCGCGAACCGTTACCTCGACGTCAAGGCGGCAGGAAGAATTTGAGGCTTACGCGATTGCGTTATGGCTTTTCGTCCGGTTTGGGGTCATGGTCTTTCTCGTGTAAGGGATAGCACAATTGCCCCCCCGAGGGCCCGGGGCCGCCGAAAAAAAAGGGATTTCGGCAGCCCCGGTTTTTTTGTGCCGGTTTCCAAACTCCGGACACTGCGCGTTTCTCTGTTTTATGTCCGGTTTTGAGTCCTTGTGGCCGATTTTGGGATATTAAAGAACTTCAAATTTCCCGAAAAAATCGCACTCTTGCACCAGCGAAAGGAACCGGCTCGCCGGAACCTTCCGTACATTTCCAGACGATGGTATGTGCATTCGAATGAGTCTGTCCAATATCCGGGGGGAAGTTGGCAGATGGATCGATGCGGCAGCCTGAGTCATTTGGGGGGAATGTGCATCTAGAGGGCGCGGATCGGAAACGGTCCGCGCCTTTTGCGTCTCAGTTTCGTTTGATTCTGGTCCATCGACAGCAGTTGGGGTTGAAAAATTCGGACCGGTGCGGCAACAGCTTTCTGGTGACTCAAGGACGCTTGCATGTGGTTTTCGGTCCTCCGGCCTCCGGAAAAACGGTTTTCGCGAAGAAACTGGCATCGGAGATCGGAGCATGCCTGCTGGACAGCGACGAGGTGACCGAACGGATGGTCCGGTCCGGCCTGGAACTTGCGGGATTGGATCCGGACGATCGTCATTCTCCCGAATACCGGCGGGCGTTCAGGGATCCGGTTTATGAAACGCTGTTCGATCTGGCGGTTTCCAATCTGCCGAATGTTCCGGTGGTGATCGCGGGGCCATTCACCCGGGAAGCGGGGGACGTCTCATGGCCGGCTTGGCTTGAAAAGCGGCTGGGCATGATGCCGGAATTCCATTTCGTCTGGTGTCCGCCCGAGCTGCGGAAGGAGCGGATCATCGGCCGGGGAGCCGAGCGTGATCTGCCGAAGCTGGCGGAGTGGGAAGATTACGTCGCCACCTGTCGGGAGGAGCCTCCCGTTTTTCCCCACACTCTGGTGGTCACGGGCTGAACTCAGACCAGCGGCGACGGATATTCACCGGATTCGACGAGTTTCGCGATCGAGGCGACGACGTGGGGCTTGTCATCCGGATAGGTGACCCCGAACCAATGGCTGCTGGTTCCGAGCACCCGGCAATCCGCTTTGCCGTTCCGGATCAGATTGTCGACCACGGTGGGGATGTAGCATTCGGTTTTCTCTCCTTCGCCCTGGCGTTCCAGGAAAGCGATGAACTCGGATTCAAGGTGCGGGAAGAAATCGGGGGTGAAGGCCCAGAAATTCATGGAAACGGGTGTGCCGTCCACGATCGGTTTACGGGAACCGTCGAGGGCGTTGCCGCGGACCGTGCCATCGCTTTCGCGGGCGATGTTGACGTATTCCTCGACATTGGTGAGGAGCGAGGATTCGTCGTGCGAGCAGATACCACGGTTCACTTCACCGTGGTCCGAAAGGGTGTTTTCCAGCGGATAACCGACCATCGCGTAGCGGGACGCGGAATTTCCTGAAGTCAGGAATGCGGCGGCGCTGCGGTAGGAATCCCGGCCATAGAAATCGTCCGCATTGATGACGGCGAATGGTTCTTTCACCAGATCGCGGGCGGCACGGACCGCATGGGCGGTGCCCCATGGTTTGGTGCGTCCTTCGGGGACCGTGAATCCATCGGGAAGATCATCGAGTTTCTGGAAAGCGTAGTCGACCTGGATGCGGTCGGCGAAACGGGCGCCGATGCCCTCCCGGAAAGCTTCCGCGAAATCCTCCCGGATGATGAACACCACCCGGCCGAAACCGGCGCGGATCGCGTCGAAAACCGAGTAATCCAGCACCGTCTCACCATTCGGACCCATCGGATCGATTTGTTTGAGGCCGCCGTAGCGGCTGCCCATACCGGCGGCGAGAACAAGAAGGGTGGGTTGCATCGGACGCGGAGTGTGGATGTGGCAGGTGCCGATGAAAAGGGTTTAACAATGCGGACGAATGTTACCGGATTGTTGACATTTCACGGTGCTGCTGGTTTAACCGTCTGGCATTCATGGCGAAAAAACGTCCTCTCATGGTAAAACTGGCCCGTGCGGAAGCCCGGACCAGGACCTTTGACGGACTTCGCCGGATGGTTTTCGTCGTGTTCTGCGCCGCGGCGGGTTTCGTCTGCGTCGCCATGGCGATGCCGCAGCGGGACAAGCTGACGGAAGTGGAGGAGCGCCTCAAGGATGCGCAACGGCGGGAGACACTCGCGTTGGCGGATCGTGAGAACCTCAAAACCGAACACCGCGCGTTGAGGGAGGATCCGGCTTTTCTGGAAATGCATGCCCGCGATCGCCTCGGACGTTACCGTGAGGGCGAGCGTGTCCTGAAGTTTTCAAAGGAACGCTGAAAGCCTGGCTTTGGGCACACGAATCGCTTAGACGACCGCATGCGAAATGACATCGAGCGGGTATTGATCGACGAGGCGGTGATTGAAAAGCGGTTGGACTCGATGGCGGCTGAAATCGAGCGGGATTTCCCCGAAGGGCCGATGCTCGTGATCATCCTTCTCAAAGGCGCGCTCGTTTTCGCGGCGGATTTGCTGCGTCGCGTGCCGCGGCCGTTGGAGATCGAATGTCTCAACGTCGCGAGTTATCACGGTGGGACGGAGAGTTCCGGAAAGGTGGATTTCCTCGACCGGCATTTCCCCGAAGTGAAAGGCCGTCATGTGCTGCTTCTTGACGACATCCTGGACACCGGCAGGACGCTGCATGCGGTTGCGGCGCGTTTGACCGAAGAGGGAGCCGCGGCGGTGCACACCGGAGTCCTGCTTGCGAAGGACAAGAAGCGTGCCGAAGAGGTCGAAGCCGATTACGTCGGCTTCGAGATCGGCGATGAATTCGTCGTCGGCTACGGACTGGATTACAAAGGCAGATACCGGAACCTGCCTTATGTGGGAGTGCTGAAACTTTCCGCGGCGATCTGAGATCGGCCGGGAAACCGGATCACTTGTCCGATTCCGGGATCGGGATGGGGAAGCCTCCGCCCGCACCTTCGGGATCCGCCGGGGCGTCCTCGATCTTCACGAGTTCCATTTCGAAAATCAGGGTGCTGTTCGGAGCGATGTCGCCATTGCGCTCTTCGCCGTAGCCGAGGCTGGCGGGGACGAAGATCTTCCATTTCGCGCCGACGGGCATGGTGGTGAGGGCTTCCTTGATGCCATCCACGACACCAAGGGTCATGACCGCAGGTTCGCCTTCGGGTGAAGCGTCGAACTGGGTGCCGTCGATGTAGGAGCCCTTGTAGTTGACCAGGAATTGCTTCGTGGTTTCGGCGCCGTCTTTCGGCGCGACGTATTTGTCGGCGCCACCCTTGGCGAGGATTTCGTATTGGAGTCCGGACTTCGAGGTGATGACACCCTCGCGTTTGCCGTTCTCCTCGAAGAATTTTTTACCGGCTTCGAGATTCACCGCCGCCTTTTTCTTTTCCCGTTCCTGCAGGAGATCGCCGACGGCCTGGAGGGTGACTTTGAATTTCTCGGCGTCGATTTCGCTGTTCGGTTCGAACGCGCCGAGAAGGCCTTTCAGGAACGACTCGGTGTCGATGTCATCCTTGGTGAATCCGTGCTCGGCGAACTGCCGGCCGGAGCTCCAGCCGAGGAAATACGACGAGTCGGTTTTCAGCACCTTGGGATCGACAGGCGCTTTCGGTGCTTCCGCAGGAGCGGCGGGTTCCTGGGCATGGGCGATGGCGATAAGCCCGAGGGCGAGGGTTCCTTGGAGGATGGGACGGATCATGGTGATGAAAACGAGGGAAGTTGGAAAACGAACGCCGGTCGTGGTGACCGGCGTCCAGGGAAACGAATCAGGGTTCCTTGCCGCAGCACTGTTTGTATTTCTTGCCGGAACCGCAGGGGCAGTCGGCGTTGCGCCCGGTGGTCTCGATCGAGAAGCTCGGTCTGCGCTTCGGAAGATTGAGGTTGAGTTTCGTGCCTTCCGGAGAGGGCAGCTCCGTGGGATCGATGAGCCCGTCGGAACCGGAACGTGAAATGTTCGCGCGGCTGATGGATTCCTCACCGCCGTGGAATTCCTGCGGCGCGCTGTGGAGCTGGCGGAGGAACGCCTCAAGGTTCGCGGCGGAACGGAAGAGGTTCTGCAACGCCTCGTTCTTGATGGAATCCATCAGGAGGACGAAGAGGTTGTAGGCCTCGTTCTTGTATTCGATGAGCGGATCCTTCTGGCCCTGGGCACGGAGGCCGACGCCTTCACGGAGGGCATCCATGTTGTAAAGGTGCGCCTGCCATTGCTTGTCGATCGCGGCGAGAACCATCCGGCGCTCTTCCTGGTCGAGCACCTCGAGCGGGAGATCGGCGACGCGGGTTTCGTAGGTTTCCTTGACCCGGGCGATGAGGAACGAGGCGATCTGATCCTCGTTGCTGGAATCGTAGTTCAGGTCTTCCGAAGTGAGGCGGATCGGAAGGGTGGAGTTCACCCAGTGCAGGAGCTCGTTGTAGTCCTCCGAGTTCTTGTCGCGCTCGTTGAGATAGGAATCCACTTTCGCGCTGATCGTTTCCTCGATGATCTCATTGACGAGATCGCGTGGGGTTTCCGTGGTGAGCACTTCGTTGCGGTAGCCGTAGACGACTTCGCGCTGCTTGTTCATCACGTCGTCGAAATCGAGGACGCGTTTGCGGCCGGTGTAGTTCCGTTGCTCGACGCGCTTCTGGGCGGTCTCGACGGAGCGGTTGAGCCACGAGTGCTCGAGCGCCTCGCCTTCCTTCATGCCGAAGCGTTCCATCATGGAGGTCATGCGATCCGCCGCGGCGAAGTTGCGCATGAGGTCGTCTTCGAAGGAAATGAAGAACTGCGAACGGCCCGGGTCGCCCTGACGGGAGCAACGGCCGCGGAGCTGGCGGTCGATCCGGCGGGATTCGTGGCGTTCGGTGCCGACGACGAAAAGTCCGCCGAGTTCAGGAACGCCCGCGCCGAGTTTGATGTCGGTGCCCCGGCCCGCCATGTTGGTGGAAACGGTGACGGCGCCTTTCTGACCTGCGGATGCGACGATCTCGGCCTCCTGGGCGTGGTATTTGGCGTTGAGGACCGAGTGGTTGATCTTCGCCCGCTTGAGCATCCGGGAAAGCGTTTCGGACGCTTCGACGGAAGCGGTGCCGACGAGGACCGGCTGGCCTTTCTCGTGGGCGGCTTCGATGCGCTGGATGACCGCGTTGAATTTCTCGCGGCGGGTC
>DATLIO010000036.1:0-2289 GCA_035539355.1 Luteolibacter sp. | reverse complement strand
AGGACGTCCAATTCCATGCCGCCGTTGAACGTATCGGCCGTGTTGCCCCAGTTATCCTTCACGTCGAGCGAAACGGCGTTGCCATAGTTGGTCGCGGCATAAGTTCCACCGCGGACCGTCGCATCCTCCGTAGCAACGTAGTCCGTACCGTTGATCACCAGCTTCGCCCGGTCCGCCACGTTGGTCGCTTCGCTGCTGTGGAAACCGAGCAGCTTCGCCCGCATGTAAATGTCCGCGAGCACCATGCTGACGATCTTGTCGCCCGCGATCTGCTGGGCGACATAGGGCGTCACGTCGATCGAGATCGTGTCCCCGACCACGACCGCGTTGTTGTATTTCTGCGCGACCATCACCGGATCCATCACCGGCTTGTTGTTCCAGTTGATCGTCCCTTCGCTCCAACCGTCGCCCGTTTTGAAAACCATCAGGTTGTTCGTCGGCCCGGTTTCCATCGCCGAAACTTTGAGCACGAGCGTGGCGGATGAAACCGACGAGATCCCCGAGCCGGTGAGGTCGAACTTCAGATAGGAACGACGGTTCACACTGGCGTCGCCGTAGGTTCCGCGATCCGGCATCAGCCAGAACGCCGGCCATAGTCCGGTGACAGCGGGATATTTCACCCGGGCTTCGTAGTAGCCGTAACGCTGGCGATAGTTCGCGAAGGTGCTGACTTCACCCGTGGCATAGGAGTAATTTGCGCCGCCGAAGGTCACCGCTCGTTGCTCGGCTTTCAGCCGGAGCGCACCGCCTGACACCGTGATGTTCTCGGGAGCGTTGCCACCGGAACCTGCGATTCCCGAATGGTGTCCTCCCATCCGCCATTTGGTGCCATCCAACGTGGAACCATCGAAATTCTCCTCGAAGTCCAAAGTCCAGCTGCCCGGCAGGGACGGCTGGGCCTGGGCTTGGGCGATGCCCGTGAAGGCAAGCCCGAAAGCCGCCGCCATCATTACAATCGATTGATTTTCAACAAGTGGGTTTTTCATTTCAATCCAAGGGTTTAAGCCATTACGGCAGATTGGAAATTAAGACATACAAACTTTATTCGTGAAGAGTCCAACGAAATTGCCCCTCATCTTCCCTCCCCTGACACATGCGGCATCTCCACAAATTTCGTATATGGACCTTTCGTCCCAGCCCCGGAATCTAACTTGTCTCGACGATTTTGAGACTTCCTGCAAGGCTTCCAATCCTATTCCTGCATGAGTGATCTTCCCGCTTCTTTCCTCGATGCCATCGATTCTGCGTTCTCAATCATCCGGGATCAGATCGAATTGAACGAGGTCATGGTCGAAGGCGAACTCGCCATCATCAAGGAGGGCCGGCACCCCGAATCGGTGCCTGCTCCCGCCAGCGATGAAGGCACGGAGGATCTGATCGACGCACTCCGCAATCACGCCGCCGTCGAATGGCAGGAAGTGCACGCCACCATTGAAATGGCGTTGATCCGCGGCCGGGCGGAAGGAGCCTCCTGGGCGATGTCCATGGTCGCGGAACGGATCGGCGAATGGGCCGCACAACCCGATATCTGATCGGTGGCGAGGCGTCCCGGCAGTGAATTTCCCCTTTCACGCATGGTCTTCATCAAGGCCTCTTGACATTTTAAACACTTTTTGGCATACGCGATTCCTGCTCATGCAGGACAAAAATCCATCCGCGATCCCACCCGAAGGAGAAACCCCTCCGATCGTGGTCACGCACCTCTCCGAGGTTTTCCCGGCGGTGCCGATCGACAAACTGGAATGGGCATTGGAGCAGGTGCGGATCCGTTGGAGCAAAGAAGGGATGGTCGTTCCGGTCCGTTGAAGGTCGTCGTCATGAAAGACCGGCTCCGCGGTTTCCGTAGCCGTTCCAATTCCGCCACATGAACCGCCGCCGCTTTCTGCTCCAATCCATCGGCACCACGCTCGCATTCCCGGGGCTTCCGTCGCTCATGGCCAATCCGGCGGCGAATTCCGCGCTGCAGACGGCGAAAGGCGCCGGTGCCGGAGCAAAACGGTTCGTCGCGGTGGGAAATCTTCTGGGCTATCAGGTGAAGCAATTCTTCCCGACCACCCAGGGCCGCAATTACGAGAAAACCACGCTTCTTGAACCGCTTTGGGACAACCGCGATCAGATGACGGTGTTCCGCGGCCTCGATCACGGGGTGAAAGGCGGTCACTTCGCGGTGCATTCGTTCCTTTCCGGCGTCCTGAATTCCGAAGCGCAGAACCGGCCCGACGGCAACGTGACCATCGACCAATACCTCGCGGAAGAGGTCGGATTCCAGACGCGCTTCCCCTCCCTCAC
>DATLIO010000035.1:0-4660 GCA_035539355.1 Luteolibacter sp. | reverse complement strand
GTCTTGCGGAGCTCGGTGTCCGGCATCGATGACCACAGGAAATAGCTCAGCCGGCTGGCGAGTTCGTGGGCGGTGACCGGTTGGATCCCGGGTTGCCCGGCGTTCTCCAGACGGAAGATGAAATCCGGCGCGATGAGGATGCGCATCAACACTTCGCGGGCGGCCGATTCCTGATCGAGTTCGCGGCCGCGGCTTGCGGTGTAAATGTCGGCAAGATGCTTCTTCTCCCCGTCGTTGACCGGACGGCGCCACGCTTTCGACGCGAACCAGTTCAGATGGGAAAGCACGGCTTCATCCCACTTCTTGAAGAGATCGGCGGTTTGTCTCGGGTTTCCGAGGATCTCCCAATCCTTCATCATCCGGCGATGGCGGTCCTTCTCTTCCTGCGGGATGAGTTTGAAGAGCTGCTCGTCGCTGAGGTAGTAGACGCCTTCGCTCTTGCCGTCCTTCGAACGGAAGTTGCGGGCGACCCGTTCGAGACGCCGCGCGTATTCGTCGGGGAAGACCGATTTCATGCTGCTGAAATCGTTCATCGTCTCGCGGGCTGCGGGAGTCTGACGTTTCCAAAGCACGAGCGCGCCGGGGATGATCTTCGTGGGGTCGGGTGGATTCGATCCGGTGACCGAGTATTGCAGCGTCGCCGCGTCGGCATCGGCGGAGTTGAGATCGAGTTTTCCGCGGACGGCCAGCAGGGCTTCCTCGCCGAACGGGAGCACGAGCGAAGCCGGCGCTTTGATGGCGATCGAGTCATCGGCGATCTCACGGCCTTCCGGATGCTTGCCGAAAAGCGGGAGCACGCGTTCCGCTTCGGAAATGAACTTCCTGATCTCGTTGGCGCGTTCGGGCGGCGCGTTGGTGGATTCGCCCTTCAACTGATCGACGCGCTTCTTGAGCCAGACGGGATACGATTCGAAACGCTTGTCGCCGAACTGGACCGCGATCTTCTCGACGATGAGCAGATCGCCTTTCGCGCCGTCACCGGTATCGCCGACCACGAGATGGATCGGCTGGCCCTTGCGGATGGCGGCTTTGACCTCGTAGGTGCGGAGTCCGTCGGAATCCTGCTGGCGGCGTTGCGTGTTCACCCAGCCGAGTTTCGAATCCTGGTTCGTCCACGAGCGGCGCTGGTCCTGGATCTTTGAAATGCCGGCCGTGACCTGCGACGGAATGTCTTTCGGCTTCGAAGCGTCCGGAGCCGGCAGGTCGCGCCATGCGAAGCGGGTGAGATCGAGGAAGCGCGACTTCGGTTTGTCGCCGTTGAGCATGTCCCACCAGTTGGTGAGGAAGGGCAGCGTGAGCCCCGCTTCGTCGGCGAGTTTTTCGAGGGAGTCCGCACCGGTGAGTTCCTTGTGCTTGAATTTCCAGCACGCGAGCATGTAGGCCGCTTCCTTCTGATCCTCGCCGTCCTTCGGGACGTAGGGTTCGGCCATTTTCTGATACCAGACGTAGAGCGATTGCTCCGTTTGCTGGCGGAGCTGGATCGGGCTGCGGAGGCCGACGCGCTCTTCCTGGAAAAGGACGCCGCGGCCGGGAAGGACCGCCGCGTGTTCGGTGAGCTTGCGTGCGGCGGAAAGGTATTTGTCGAGCTGCTGCGGGCTGACGAACAGGACATCGCCGACATTGGAGAAGCCTTCGCCGCCGCCGCCATCGGGGAGGAACTCTTTGCCGAGTCCGAAATCGATGCCGGTGAGGCTGCGGATGGTGTTGTCGTATTCCGCGTTCGTCAGCCGGCGGACGGTGACGTTGCCGGGATCACCGGCGTTCGCGTGGGCGGCGGCATCGATCGAGCCGTGCAACCATTTCACGACGAGATCCTTTTCGGGAGACGAAAGCTGGGGGTCGTTTTCCGGGGGCATGTCGCCTCCGGTGACCGCTTCGTGGACCTTTTCCCAGAGTTCGAAATTGCCGGCGACGTCCGGATCGTCGGCGAGCTTCTTCAGATCAACGCCGCCCTTGGTTTTCTTTCCGCCGTGGCATTCGAAGCAGTATTTCTCCATCACCGGACGGACGGGCGTCCATGCGGGATCGGCCGCGAAAGCCGAGGCGGCGGTGAGAAGGAGCGGGAGAAAGGCGTGGCGGACGGGCATGCGGGATCGCTGGAAATTCGGGCGCCCGGCGCGGATCGCGGCGGGACACGTCCCGATACGTCGGCCAAGCGCGGGAAATCTCAAGGAATCCGCGATTCCAGGCGGGAAAACGGCTCCTTATTTCAGGTCCGTGCCGCTCTTCGGATTGATCCAGTTGGTGACCTTGCCGCCGGAAATGAACGCTTTGCCCTTGAGCTGGCTTTTGCCCATGAACGTCGTGCCGGTGTAGGTGACCATGCCGATGTTGTATTTCACGCCGTTGAGCTCTTCCGGCTCGGCGGAGGTCCATTCGGAGACGTCTTCCAGTTTGAAGGACTTCACCTGACCGCTCTTGATGCTTTCCTGCATGATCTTGACGATCTCGTCCTGGGCGAGCGCGGCGAATTCCGTCGGGGCGGCGGGAGCGGGCTCGGCGGGTTTTTCAGGCGCAAGGGCGGGGTTCGCGCCTTCGGTCGGCTCTTTCATCGCCGGATCTCCGGGGGCGGTGGTGTCGGCCGGTTCGGCCTTCGCCATGGCGTCGGCGGGTTTGGCGGGCTCCGCCGGGGCGGCGGGTTCCGCGGCTTCAGCAGGCTCGTTTTTCGCCATGGCGTCCATGGGCTTCGGCTTTTCGGTCGTTGCCGTGGTGGCCGGCGCGGGAACGACGGCGAGAAGTTGTTCGCGGAAATCCGTGTGGTGGATTTCGACCGTGCCGGTGACGTTCGGGATGCCGATGGGGCTGATGACCAGCGCACCGGTGTCGAGTTTGACCAAGGTGACCTTGGTTCCCGCTTCGAGGGTCATCTTCGCTTCGGATCCGGGGGCGGAAACCTGGGCGGGCTTTTTCAGGGTGACTTCCTTGGGGTATTGCTCGGGAGAATAGGCGCCGATGTTGACCTTGGAGAGGATCTGCTCCTCCGGGTTGCCGGCCTTGGCTTTCGGCGGGGCCGGGACGTGGGAAATACCCGTGAGTTCAAGACGGAGATTGGGCTCGAATGCGTAGCCGAGGAAGCCGGCGGCGGCGACCACGATGAGATTGACGAGGGCTTTCATGAATGATGGGGATACGTATCAGGGAGGCTTAAATTTAGGAAAGAATTTTTCGGCCCGTCTTTTTCAACCGCCGATGTGGGCGAGGGCTTTGTCGAAGCTGCAGTTCGCGAGGAAATGGCGGAGTTGCGGGTCGAGGGACGTCCGGTTCGCGGCGGTCCATGCGGAAATGGCTTCGGAGGCGGATTTCAGGGCGTCCAGATGACCGGCCGGATCGCGGTCCCGCCAAGCGTGGTCGGAAATGACGGAGATCCGTTGGCGGAGGAGATCGGCGAGGTCCGGATGCATGGAGGAAGCAGGCATTCCACGGTCCGGTGGTCAAGCTGGCAGACAGGACCGGCGGTTTGTGCCGTAATGATGTCCGCCATGCCCGTCCCATCCGTCAGCCGCCGCACATTCGTCCAGTCGATGATCCTCGCCGGCTTGGCCGGAGGGGCGGAACCGCGCGTCGGGAGATGGCGGGTCGCGATCATCGGGCACACCGGCGCCGGCGATTTCGGACACGGGCTGGACACGATGTGGCAGAACGTGCCCGGAGCGGAAATCGTCGGCCTGTGCGACGAAAATGCCGCGGGATTGGGCAAAGCGATGGCGAAACTCGGCGAGATCCGCGGGTATTCCGGCTACCAGCTCATGCTGGATGAAACGAAACCCGACATCGTGGCGATCGCGAGCCGGCACGTGACCGAGCATCGCGACATGGCGCTGTATGCGATCCGGTCCGGCGCGAAAGGCATCTACATGGAGAAACCGTACTGCCGCGATCTGCAGGAAGCGGATGAGATCGTCGCGGCCGCCAAGGCGAAGAACGTGAAAGTTTCGGTCGCCCATCGGAACCGATTTCATCCCGCGCTGCCCGTCGCGAAGAAACTGGTCGATGAAGGGAAGATCGGCCGGGTCGTGGAGATCCGTGGACGGGGCAAAGAGGACGCTCGGGGCGGAGTGCAGGATCTCTGGGTGCTGGGTTCGCACGTCTTCAATCTGGCGGTGGCGTTCGCAGGGGAACCGGTGGCGTGCTCGTCCGTGCTGATGAAGGACGGCAAGCCGGCGGTGAAGGCGGATGTGGTCGAAGGGAAGGAAGGGATCGGGCCGGTCGCGGGGAACGAGCTCCACGCGAGGTTCGAGATGCAATCCGGGATCCCGTTTTACTTCGACTCGATCGCCAACGCGGGGACCAAGGAAGCGAACTTCGGGCTGCAGTTGATCGGGACCAAAGGGATCATCGACCTGCGGGTCGATCAGGAGCCGTTGGTGCATCTTTGCGAGGGCAACCCGTTCGTTCCGTCCGGGACAAGGCAATGGGTGCCCATCACGACTGCGGGTGCGGGAGTCGCGGAGCCGATCGAGGGTCTGGGCAGACAGATGGCGACGCACTTGGTGCCCGCGCTGGATCTGATTTCGGCGATCCAGGAGAACCGTGAGCCGATGTGCTCGGCGGAAGACGCCCGGTGGACGATCGCGATGATCTTCGCCGTGCTCGAATCGCACGTGCAGGGTGGGAAACGGGTCGAAATGGGCGCGCTGCCGAAGACGAATCCGCTCTTGGG
>DATLIO010000034.1:0-1775 GCA_035539355.1 Luteolibacter sp. | reverse complement strand
CTCTCCGATCGTTCGCGATGAGGCGAGGCCCGGAATGAGCATCTTGCAGCCGCCGCTGAAACCGAGCAGCAGATGCGGTTCGATGGCGCCGACCGTGATGATGAGATCGGCTTCGGTCAGATGCCGATTGAGAGAAACATGCGTGCCGCGCGAGGTGACGCCAAGGTCCTTGAGCTGCTTCGGATCCGTGCAGGAATGATTCACCCAACGAATGCCTTTCAGGTCGGCGTCGCCCAGCTTGTGCCGGGCTTCCTCGGGCGTCATGTCCCGATGCACGCCGAGGGCGAAGAGGACGAGAATGTTTTCCGGCCGCGCGCCGTTCGCGAGAAGGTACTCGAGGAGCGGACCAAAAAACTTGGCGGTGGGAGTTGGACGGCTGATATCCTCCACACAAAGGACAATGCGCTTGCGGCTCAGATTCTTGTCCCGGAGGGGAATGGTGCCGATGGGATGATTCAGCGCCTGATCCAGAGCCGATGTGATGTTGTCGACCTTGGCGTGGTGCGCCGGGATAACCGTTTCGAGAACCCTCCAGCCCTCCGGCAGGGGCAAAAGGATCTCCTTTTTTTCGAACGGGATTTTCACGGTGTTGGCAGGGCGTTGTCCGTATTTCCCGAGATGGGTGCAGGCCGTTTGAAAAACCGAGCCGACCCCCGACACCACCACTGCGCCGATTTTGAGAAACATGCGCCGGCTGACCTGAACGAGCCGGTTGGACGAATCGTTGGAAGACATGGCGGAAAAGCTTACACCGAGGTCCGCGAAAGCGCAGCCTCAATTGTGGAGAGTCGACGGGTAGGACGGTGTCGCCAATACCGCTGGCGCAATCGCTTGCTCGCCACGGCGCCGTTGGCAACGACGCCCTACCACTCATGGAATCAAAGCCTGTCCGATCAGCTTCGCCGAGGTACGAACGGAGACGGTGAACGCAAAGAAGGGCCCGAAATCCTGCGTGGCCAGAAATCCGGTGGCGAACAATCCCGGAAGGTTGGTCTGAAAATGTTCGTCCAAGACCGGGTAGCCATTCTGCACGGCCAGGCAGGCAAGCAGGTTGCCTCTGCTGACGAAAGGAACTTGCTCGATGGCGGCCTTGTATCCCGTCGCGAGGATGATGCGGTCCACCTCGATTCGGTTGCCGGAACTTAGCGTCACGTCGAGGCGGTCCGCGTGGGGTTCGACGGACGCCACCTCGGTCTTGGGATGCAACGTGACGCTTTCCTTCATCACGCGATCTTCCAGCCAGGGCTCCACTTTCAACCGGCCTTCTGCCCAGAGGCGCCGGGTGACAATTTCCTTTCCCGCGGGCGGGAGGCGGCGAAACCATCCCGGGTCTTCGGCAATCTGCTCCACGAGCGGCGTGACCCACGACCAATCCGCGGCGGAAAAAGCCGGGGTGTCGTGGCGGTAGGAAAGGTGAACGGAACGGGCTCCGGCTTCGTTGAGCAGTGCCGCCCACTCGAAGGCGCTCTGGCGTCCGCCCACGATCAGGCAGCGGTGGTCCCGCAACGCCGCGAAATCCACCAGGTCGCAGGTGTGAACGAAGGAACCGGCGGGAAGCTTATTCAGAAGTTCGGGCGGTCGGTTTTGAAAATGGCGGCAGCCGGGAGCGATGACGACCTGACGGGCGTTGATGGTCCGGCTGTCTTCCAGTGTGGCCCGAAAACGAAAGGCCCCTTCGGAAATATGATCGAGCTTTCGCACCGGAACGGGTTCCACTTCGATCTGCTTTTTTTCCTGAAACCAGCTTGTGTATTCTAGTGTGATGTCCCAGAAAT
>DATLIO010000033.1:0-1591 GCA_035539355.1 Luteolibacter sp. | reverse complement strand
ATCCATGATCGCCACACCGAGTCCGGTTTCGCTGACGGGCTCGGCGATGATCTCATCGAGTCCGGCTTCATCCATCATCCGCATTACGAAGAACAGACGGATGGCCGCCTCGGCGAGCTTGCCGCTGCCGGGGCTGAGGCTTTCGACGACCTCCCAGTCGTGCAGGTTCACGTATTCGTTGTCGTCCTCGCCACGGTAGCTGATCAGGCCGTAGCGCTTGCCTTCCTCGGGTTGGAAGTCGGCGATGTTTTCCAGAAGTGTGAGCGGGGTGCGCGGCGCGTAGTGGCTCGCGAGCTGGCCGGGGGCTTTGGGAGCATTTTCGGAAATGCTCTTCACCTTCTCCACCTTGCCGAAGTCCTGGAGCTGCTCCTTGGTGATCGGTCCGGCGCGGTGCAGGCGGAAGATCGGTTTCTTCCCTTCGCGGGGCTCGATCTCGATGATCGTGCTCTCCACGCCCTCGCTGCAGGCGCCTCCATCGACGACGAGCGGGATTTTGCCGCCGAGTTCCTTCACCACTGCGGAGGCGGAGGTCGGCGAGATGCTGCCGAAACGATTCGCGCTTGGAGCGGCGATTGGCCGACCGAGTTCCTTGTTCACCGCACGGAAAATCTTATGGGCGCTCTGGCGGACGGCGACGGTCGGCAGGCCGCTGGTGACGATGTCCGGGACGTCCGGGTGCTTCGGCAGAATGAGGGTGAGCGGTCCCGGCCAGAAGGCGGAGGTCAGCTTGTTTACCGTTTCGAGGATTTCCTCCGGGACGATGGCCACGTCCTTCAGGTCGCCGCGGGAGGCGATGTGGACGATCAACGGATCGAACGACGGACGCTCCTTGGCGGCAAACACCTTTGCCACAGCGCTGGCGTTCAACGCGTCGGCACCGAGGCCATAGACGGTTTCGGTTGGCAGGGCGACGACTTCCCCATCGCGGAGAAGCGCGGTCGCTTCACGCACCGCGTCTTTCATCTGGTCATCTTCGGCTTGGATCACTCGGGTCTCGGACACGGGTGGATCATGAGCGAGGATCGGCAAACGGCCAACATCGAACTTTGAACTGATCCGGGAACTGTTTAGGGTGCCGCCATGAATGAATCCGGGACACCGCCAAAGAACATTGTTCTGATCGGTTTCATGGGCAGTGGGAAATCGACGGTGGGGCGGGAGTTGCACTCCCGGCTCGGCTACGACCTCGTCGATATGGACACCGTGATCGAGCAGCGCGAAGGCCGACCGATCACCCGGATTTTCGAGGAAAACGGCGAGGAATACTTCCGGGATCTTGAGACCTCCCTCTTGCAAGAGCTGAACAACGGTACGGGCAACCGGCGCATCGTTTCCACGGGTGGTGGAGTGGTGGGGCGGGAGGAAAACCGCGAGCTACTGAGGCAGATGGGTTACGTCGTCTGGCTACAAGCGCCGGTTGAAATCATCGCCGAGCGAACCGGCCGCAACCGGGACCGGCCATTGCTGCACACGGAGAACCCGTTGGAGAAAATCGCCGCCCTGCTGGAGAAGCGGACGCCGTGGTATCAGGAAACCGCTCATCTGACGGTGGATACCAGCGGCCTGGATGGCGGCGAACTCGCGGCGGGTA
>DATLIO010000032.1:0-3578 GCA_035539355.1 Luteolibacter sp. | reverse complement strand
ATGATGATGGGATCCAGCGTGCCTTTGGATTTGAGCGCCTCGTTGTAGAGAATGAGGGCCTCTTCGCGGGATTGGGGGGTGCCACCGAGCGCGGCGGCGCGGGCGGCGAGCAGCCATGCGGCTTGGCTGCGGGATGGATCGCTGGTGTCGCGGGCGAGTTTTTCAAGGACCAGCCGGGCGTCGTTGTAGCTTTCACCTCGGAAGTACGCGAGGCCGAGGGTGAGGGACGCGTTGCCGGCCGCCGGATCATTGGGGTAGGCTTCGAGAAACGCTTTCGCTGCGTCACGGGTGGCGGCGGGATCTCCTGAAAGCTCGGTGAGCCGCAGGCGGGAAAGGGCGAGACGGGAAGCGGAGAGGGCTGCCGTGGCGGCGGGATCGGCGGCGATGGTATCGAGCTGGGCTTTCGCCATCGAAAGATCGGGAGGCTGTATGGCGAGGGCGGCATCGGCCGCCGCGAGGCGCGCTTCCGGGACCCGGGGATGTTTGGGGTGCCGGGTCAGGAAATCCTCGATGGCGATGCGGGCTTTCTCGGGAGGCGTGGCGGAGAGCGCGCGTTCGAGTTCGAGATCGGCTTCGAGCGCCGGACTGGCGGCGGGTTTGCCGTCGGGGGTGTTCAGGGCGACGGTCATGACTCCGCCTTCGCGATACTTCGAAATGGCCGAATTCAACAGCGAGGAATCGGCGGCAGGGCCTTGGAGTGCTTCGGCGGCTTGGGCGAAGAGGCGGGAGGCTTCGGGGAAATTGCCGGCTTCGTAGGCGGCGCGGGCTTTGAGAAAGGAAGCTTCGCCACCGCGGACGGCGGATGGTCCCCGCTCTTCAAGTGCGTCGAGAAGGGCGAAGGCGGTGTTGGGTTTGTCCGATGCGACGGAATTCCGGGCGAGCTCCATCATCGCGGAGGAGGCCAGCGGATGAGCGGGGTGTTCGAAAATGATGCGGAGAAACAGATGATCCGCGGCTTTTCCGTAAATCGGATCCGCCATCCGGCGCATGGCCAGGGCACGGGTGTAGATCGATTGGACCAGCCGGTTGCTGGTGATCACGACCGGGAAAAGGGCGTCGTAGTCGGACGGGTTGATCCAGGTTTTCGGCGCTTTCGCCGGTTCGCTCCAAACCGCGAGACGATCGAGTGTCGGGTGATTCGGACCCGGCTGCGCGGGCAGCCATTTCAAAAGACGGGAGAACATCGGGCCGAGCAGCGGCGAATCCGGATTTTCCTGGATGAAGAGCAGAAGGGATTCGGAAGCCTTCGCCGGCGAATCCTGCGCGGCCAGGGAATCGGCGAAACCGATCGCCGCGGAGTGATAGCGGGTGAGGGACTGGCCGGTGGGATCGGCGAGCAGGCTGGAGAAAAGGAGCGCCGCTCCGGCGGCATCTCCGTTTGCAAGCTGGAGGTGACCTTGAAGGAAAGTCGCTTCCGGCTTCAGTTTTTCAGGAACTTCCTCCGGCGAGGGAGCGGCTGCCTTGGCTTGATCGAAGCGTTTCAGCTCCAACAGGATCGCGGTCCGGCGCAGTTTCGCGTCCGCGGCGATCTGCGGATCGGCGGAAGCGGCCAATGTTTCCAGTGCGGCGAGAGCCTCGTCCGGCTGATCGAGCGAAAGGAGCAAGGCGGCGCGGGTGAACGCCGCTTCAGTTGGATGCGTGGAACCCGCAGCCTCCGCGAACTCTTTCACCGCGTCCGAATAGCGGCCGAGACCGGCAAGCGCCTGGCCTTTCCAGAAAGGCGCATCCGGTGATTCCCCGACGAAAGATTCGCCCAGAAGTTTCAAGGCATCATCCGGACGACCGTCACGGACGAGGGCTTCGGCCAGATGGACGGCGGCGCGGGTCCTGTTTTCCGGGGAAAGCTGCTTGGATTCGAGCAGTGCGTTGAAGTGGAGGGTGGCGACGCTCCAGAGTTCATCCGCGAGGGCCGCTTCGCCGAGCCGGAAATGATCCTCCGCTTCTCCGGCGGCGCGAACCCCGGAGAGTGAAAGAAGGAGGAAAAACAGCGGCAACTTCATGCGGCGCGAAATCGTAACGGCCACAAGCTGATAGCGCCAGCAACTTCGGTCATCGTGAAATCCCTGTTCCGAAAAGCCGGTCGCCCGCATCGCCCAGTCCGGGAAGGATGTAGCCCCGGTCGTTGAGGCAGCGGTCCAGCGCGGCGGTGAAGACCGGCACGTCCGGATGGGCCGCTTCGAAAGTGGCGACGCCTTCGGGGGCCGCGACGAGGCAGCCGAACCGCAGGTGGGTGGCTCCGGCGTCTTTCAGCCTCTGGGCGCATTCGACGGCGGAACCGCCGGTGGCCAGCATCGGATCGAGGATGATGATTTCCACCTCCGCCAGCACCGGCGGATGCTTCATGTAGTAAGGCTCGGGAAGGAGCGTCTCCTCATTCCGCGCGAGACCGATGTGGGCGACCGATGCCTGCGGGATGAGATCGAGGAAGCCGTCGAGAAATCCGAGGCCCGCGCGCAGGATCGGCACGAGGATGATGTCTCGGGTGAGTTTTCGACCCGAGGTGATCTCCAAGGGCGTGGGGCAGGGCACGATTTCCGACTCAAGGGTGGCGGTGACGAATGGCACCATCAGCGAGGCGATGCGCCGCACGCGCTGCCGGAATTCCGGGGACGGGCAGGCGGGATCGCGCAGGCGGGTGAGTTCGTCGTGGATGAGCGGGTGATCGAGAACGCGGGCCATTTCAGTCTCCGGCGAGAAGTTTCTTCAGATCAGCAGCGGGCATGCCCAATGCGATGGAAGCTTCCTTCATATCGCCTCCCGACCGTTCGATGGAACGTCCGACGACTTCCTTGGTCAGCCAATCGATGACACCCACCCCGGTCGGAGCGGCGTTGATGAGAGCGTCGAGCGTCTCCTCGAGTTTCGCGGCGGAACGTCCTGGGGCGGAGGCGAGGGGGATGTCAGCCGGGAGCAGGATGTTCGAAGAGGCGAGCGCGCAGGCGCGGGCGATCGTGTTTTCGAGTTCGCGGACGTTTCCGGGCCAGTCGTGGGTCTGCAAGGTGGCGATGGCTTCCGGCGAAATGCGGATGCGGGCCATGCCGTTCTTCTTGGTGATGCGCTGGAGGAAGTATTCGGCCAGCAGCGGAATGTCCTCGGGACGTTCGCGGAGGGCGGGGATCCGCAGCTCGACGACGTTGAGACGGTAGTAAAGGTCTTCGCGGAAACGACCGGCCGCGACTTCGGCGGCGAGGTTCTTGTGCGTCGCGGCGACGATCCGGACATCGGTCGTGATCGTGTCGTTCGCACCGACACGTGAAAACGAACCGTCCTGCAGGACACGGAGAAGCTTCACCTGGATGGAAAGCGGCATGTCGCCGATTTCATCAAGGAACAACGTTCCTCCATCGGCCTGTTCGAAGCGACCGGCACGGCGCGCGATGGCACCGGTGAAGGAGCCTTTCTCGTGGCCGAAGAGTTCGCTTTCGAGGAGATTTTCAGGAATGGCGCCGCAGTTGATGGTGATCATCTCCTTCTGGCGGCGCGGGCTGTATTCGTGCACCGCCTTGGCGACGAGTTCCTTGCCGGTTCCGCTTTCACCGGCGATCAGAACCGGTGCATCGGATCGGGCGACGCGGCCG
>DATLIO010000031.1:0-12714 GCA_035539355.1 Luteolibacter sp. | reverse complement strand
CCACTAACAAAATGCGGCGTTCCCCGTTATCATGTTCGTGCTCCGCTTCACGCTTCCGATCCTGATCACCGCGTTGCTCTGCCACTGCGGCGCACCGCAACCCCCGCAGTGCCGCCGCGTGCCGATGGCTTCGCGAGGGCCGGCCGAAATGTTCATCGAGCAGGCGAAGGTATCATGGGACATCCTCGGATCGCCCTCGAGAAAAGCCGACTGGCCCGCCGCACAGGCAAGCTACAACGCCGCGGTCGGCAAATTGTTCGACCAGCTCCGTTGTGGCAAGGGGACGTGGAATGACAGGGCCGCGGCGATGGGCTCCGGAATTTTCCCCGCATCCGGACACAAAGCGGACCCAGCGGCTTTCGACGCGTTGTTTCCGGCAACCGAGGTCAAAGTCACCGCACGGCAGCGGAGGCATGTCACCGATGGCATGGGCATCGCCCTCGTCGGTTGGAAAAAGACGACGCCGATCAACGTGGCCCGGCCGAAATTCATGCCGCCCACCGGGATGTCGTATTCGATCAACGCCACGCTGCGCTTCGACAAGGGAAAACCCGTCTGGCATTTCGTGAAACGGTGGATCGACGAGGACTTCCACTACGCCGGCAGTAAAAGAACCCTCGCCGCCGATTGGTCCGCTCCGAACGTGTTCTACTGGGACATGAGCAACCTCGACGATCTCACGATCCAGAACGTCCTGCTGCCGGACCGTTACATGGATGAAACCGGCCTTTATTTCCTCCAGCCTTACGATCCGAACAAGATCCCGGTCGTGATGGTCCACGGCCTGAAATCCAGCCCCGACGCTTTCCGCTACATCGTCAACGACCTTTCGCCGGAACCGTGGTTCCGTGAGAATTATCAGGTCTGGCTCTTCAACTATCCGACCGGAAATCCGTGGCTCTACTCCGGCGTCCGTTTCCGCGAATACATGAACGAGGCGACCCGTTACGCCCGCACCAAAGGTCCGGACACGAATCTCAACAAAATGGTCATCCTCGGCCACTCGATGGGCGGCCTCATCACCCGATCCAGCGTCACCGATCCGGGAACGATCATCTACGACGAGCATTTCGACAAACCGATCGACCAGCTGAAAGTCACGAAGAACGCCCGCAAGCTGATCCGCGACGGCATGCTCTACAAACCGCTAAAGGAGCCGAAACGCGTCGTCTTCATGGCCGTTCCCCATCATGGCAGTCCTCTCGCGACGATGCGCTTCGCCTTGTTCACCTCGAATATCATCCGGCTGCCGAAAATGCTCACCGTCGACCTGCTCGACGTGACGCTCCACACGGCGAAGGACGTCGCCGAAGCCGCGGGCAGTTCGCCGAAGATGCCGACCTCGATCAGCAGCCTCAATCCGAACAGCCGGGGCATCAAGGCGCTCGCGAAAATGCCGCTGCCTAAGGGCATCCATTTCCACTCGATCGTCGGCAACCGCGGCCGGGGAGTCGCGCCTGATTGCTCGGATGGTGTGGTTCCCTACAAGTCATCCTGCGTGCTGCCCGTCGAGTCGGAGAAAGTCGTGCCGTGGGGTCACGGCGTCACCGATTGCGTCGAAAGCTCGGAAGAGGTGAAGAGGATCCTCAAGCTTCACCTGAAGAACTGAACCGCGCGTCTGCCGGCTTCAATCCTGATTCCAGGAAACGCAGACCATGTATCCCAACGCGGTATACGGGCTGCCGAGATAGAGACCTTCCGCCGGCTCGCTGTGATGAGCCCACAAGATGAAGTCACCTTTGCCTTCGCCGTTGAAGGTCACCGTGCCATCCGCTCCGGATTCGAGCGGAACGGGCTTCGATGCCGGTGAGAAAAGCGTGACCTTCACACCGGCCACGGGCTTGCCCTTGAAATACACCGTCGCTTTCCCGCCTTCCGGGGAAGGGATCAGATCAAGCGTCGTCGTCGGTTCGGCCTGCACCCCTTTCGGCTGCCAGCGCGCGAAGGCGGTGGTGAAACTCGCGGATGCCGGACGATCGGCGGTCGCCTCGCGTTTCCGGACCGGAAAGGCAGTCTGAGCCAGCAACGGAAGTTTTTCGGAAACCTCCTCAACCACGAAGCCGTCTTCCTGGGGCGTCGCCTTGTAGAGCTCGGGCTCGATGTCTGATTTCGCCGGGAACATCGTCCAGACGGAGAGTCCCTGCATCTTGTCGAGCACGCCCGGGGACTTCTCATACTCCGGTTTCTCGCCGTTGCTGCCGGCTTCGCCGAAACGGACGGTGAATTTCCCGTCACCCGAACGCTCGATCCAAAGCTGGTGCGCGGCGGCGGATTGGATCGAGACGATCGCCGCACCGCAGGTGATCAGGGTGGAAAGCCATTTGAAGGACGTCAGGCGTTGTTTCATGGACCGCATGATCGCTGGTCAGGCCCGATTCCGCCAACGTCCGCTTGCGTTTTCCCGACGCGGGGTTGTCTCCCTTCCGCCTTGCCCCGGACGGTCCGGGGCGTCTAAATCCCCGCCCCGTGACGCCCGAAGAACAACTCGCCATTCTCACCGCCGGCACCGCCAAGGTCCTTTCCGAAAAGGAACTTCTGGAAAAACTGCGCCTCGGCCGCCCATTGCGCATCAAACTCGGCGTCGATCCCACCGCTCCGGACATCCACTTTGGCCACACCGTCGCTTTGGAAAAACTCCGCCAGTTCCAGCTCCTCGGTCACCAGGCCGTGCTGCTCATCGGCGATTTCACCGCGACCATCGGCGATCCTTCCGGCCGCTCCGCCACCCGCCCGCCGCTCACCCGCGACGAAGTGCTGGTCAACGCCGCGACCTACACCGATCAGGCATTCAAGATCCTCGATAAGGAAAAAACGGAGATCGTCTACAACGGCGATTGGTTCCGGAAAATGACCTACGACGACATCCTCAAGCTCAACGCGCGCGTCACGCTCCAGCAGATGCTCCAGCGCGAGGATTTCCGCACCCGCATCGAAAACGGCCAGGAAGTCCGCCTCCATGAACTCCAGTACCCGATCATGCAGGGCTGGGACTCCGTGGAAATCCGTGCCGACGTCGAACTCGGCGGCACCGACCAGCTTTTCAACATCCTCGTCGGCCGCGATCTCCAGAAAGAGGAAGGCCAGCCGCAGCAGGTGGTCATCGTCATGCCGCTGCTCGAAGGCCTGGACGGCGTGAAAAAGATGTCGAAGTCCTACGGCAACTACGTCGGCGTTTCCGATGCCCCGCAGGAGATGTTCGGCAAGCTCATGAGCGTCTCCGACGAACTCATGGCCCGCTACTACCTCGTCCTGCTCGGTGAGCAGCTCGATCCGACCGCCCATCCGATGGAGTCGAAAAAGGCGCTCGCCGAAAAACTGACGATCCGTTTCCACGGCGAGGAAGCCGGCAAAGCCGCCCGCGCCGATTGGGACACGCGCTTTTCGAAAAAGGACCTCGCCGCCGCGGATCTTCCGGAACTGCGCGTCGTCGATCTTCCATGCGATCTCAACGTCCTCACCCTCACCGCGCATGCCTTCAAGGCCGCCTTCGATCTTGAGAAATCCAACGGCGAACTCCGCAAACAGTTCATCACCTCCGGTTCGGTGCAGCTCAACGGCGAGAAGCTCACCGATCCCGCAGCAGCAGTGGGTCTGGCTGTTGGCGACGTGCTGAAACTTTCCAAAAAACACGCCGTGCGTTTCGTCTGAGACCACCGACCATCCATCATGTCCGACCTGCCGAAACTCTACATCAAACCCGGTTGCCCGTGGTGTGACGAAGTCATCGACTACCTCGACCGCAAAAAGATCGAGGTCGAAACCATCGTCGTTTCCGGAAACCGCGAAGCCATGCAGGAAATGGTCGATCTTTCCGGCCAGACCAAAGCACCCACCATGGATTGGAATGGTGAAGTTCTGGCGGATTTCGGAGTCGACGAACTGATTCCGTTCCTGAAAAAGCAGGGACTCTGAAAAACCGCGGCACGCTCCAGCGTTTCCGCCAAATCCTCATATCATGAAACCCGTCATCCTTCTCGCACTCGCCGCCTCGTTTTCCGCCGCCGCTGAAAAACAACTCTTCAACGGCAAGGACCTCACCGGCTGGGCCGGCAATCCCGCCCTCTGGTCCGTGAAGGACGGCGTCATCGTCGGCAAGACCGCCGCCGAAGCCCCGATCAAAGGAAACACCTTCCTCATCTGGAAAGACGGCGAGGTCGCTGATTTCACGCTCACACTGAAATACAAGATGACCCCGGGCGATGAGAAGAAGACCGTCAACAGCGGCGTCCAATACCGCAGCAAGGTCGTCGATGAAGCCAACTTCGTCGTCGCCGGCTACCAGGCGGATTTCGAATACGGCGAAAAATACAGCGGCATCCTCTATGAGGAAAAAGGCCGCGGCATCCTCGCCCTGCGTGGCCAGAAAGTCACCGTCGCCCAAAGCGCCGATCCGAAGAAGCCGGCGCTCAACGTCACCGGCGAAACCGGCAACAGCGCCGAGATCCAGGCCGCCATCAACAAGGATGGTTGGAACGACTACAAGATCGTCGCCAAAGGCGGACACCTCCAGCATTTCATCAACGGCAAGCTCACCGTCGACGTCACCGATGAAACCGCCGAGGGCGCGAAGAAAGGCGTTCTCGCCCTGCAACTCCACGCCGGCCCGCCGATGCAGGTCGAGTTCAAGGACATCGTTCTTGGTGAATGATATTTTTGATATAACTGACCGGTTAGGAGAAAAGATGACATGAGCGGACCCAGGTCTTCTCACGTCATCGCTAACTGACTCATAAACAAAATATTCTGAAAGCCATGCGCTTTCACTAAATTTTGTTTATCTGTTTCACATAACTCAGATCGCGGACCTTTTGAGTTGTGGTTTGAAATAGGATAGGGATAAAAGCGTGCCGCTGTTTAGGAGGATGCTCCTCCACATCCCTTCCCCGTTTTTCATGCAGATCATCCGCGGCCCCTCATCATGGCTCATTCTCGGAGTTGCCAGAACCCGACATTCGCTCGAGGAGCTTGCGTTCCGCAACGGATACCGGGTGGAAGCGATCTGTCATGAGATCGGCTGCGGCATCCGTTATTTCCATTTCGTCTTTCTTCGGGACATCGGCCTGCCGCCGAAACGCTGGATGCGCTATGAGCGCATGGTGGTCGCACGGCGCATGCTTTTCGGCGGCAGGTCTCCCGATGAGGTCGCGGAACGCGTCGGCTTCGCCGGCACGAACAATTTCAACCGGGAGTTCACCGCGATCTACCGGATGACCCCGCGCCAATTCATCGAACTGACGCGGTCGCTGCAGGGCGATCCCGAGAAAAAGGCCTCGTAAAGAACCAGGTCCGCATCACTTTTTCCGCTGCGAAAGGAGCCAGCGGAGCGGCTCGGGATCCGCATAGGTTTGCGTCCACGAATCATGCTGGACGCCCGGATAGACCGTCAGCTTCGGCTTGCCGCCGGCTTTCTCCAACGCGGCGACCAGATCAAGGGTCGCGGCCACGGGAACCGTGGGATCCTTGTCGCCATGGAAGGTCCAGACCGGCACGTCCTTGAATTTCGAAACAATCTCCGGCGCGGGATCGCCACCGCCGCAGATCGGCAGTGCCGCCGCGAATTTGTCCGGATGCTGGCCGAGGATGAACCACGTTCCGAAACCACCCATGGAAATGCCGGTGATGTAGAGCCGCTTCAGATCAACCGGATGGGATTTTGAAAAATCATCGACCAGCGCGAGCACCGCTTCGAGACGCGGATTCGGTGCGGTGGCATCCTTCAAGCGCAGCTTCTTGTCATCGAGATCCGCCCACCAGAGTTCCGCCGGACACTGCGGTGCGATGAGGAAGCACGGTTCGCCGAGCTTGGCGGCGTTTTCAAGGATCGGGCGGATGCCGTGCTTGAGATGCTTCGTGTTGTCGTCGCCGCGTTCGCCGGCGCCGTGGAGGAAAAGGATGAGCGGATAGGTTTTGCCGGGCTCGACCTTTTCAGGAACCGCAAGGCGGTACGGGATGTCGATGCCGTTGGGAGCTTTCCATTGCTCTGCGGTCGGATCTGCGGCGGAAACTTTCAACGCGAGTGACATGAAGAGGGTGGTGATGAGAAATCGCACGCTCGGATGCTGCTCCAAATTGGTGGTGGGAGAAGCCAAAAGAGCATCACCGTTGCGGTGTTGTTTCCATCTGCCAGATCACCTCCGCCCCGGGAGGGCGGTTGGGATGATCCGGCCCGAGCACGAACAGCGCCGTCGCCCAGGCGGAAGCCGTGGCGCAGTCTTTCGCGACGACGGTGACCGACGAAAAGGGGCGGATGACGGGTTTGCCGGTGCGGGGATCGATGATGTGGCTGACGATGCCGTCGTTCGTTTCGCGGAACTGCCGGTAGTTGCCGCTGGTGGCGATCGAGCGGTTGCCGAGCCTGATCGTGTGTTTTGAAACCGATGCCGCGGGAAGCGGCTTCTCGATGTCGACCGGCCATTCGCCTTCGGCACGGACCTCACCGGCGAGCGCGAAAATGAAATCGTTCATGCCGAGCGACCCGAGGCGTTCGCAGACGCGGTCGACGGCGAAACCCTTGCCGATCGAGGAAAGGTCGATGCCTTCACCTTCCGGACCGAATCCCGCGGCGTGGACCTTGCCGAGGATGTGATGATCGAACGCCCCTCCCGTCGCGGATCTGATTTCGTCGGCAAGCATGATGACACGGGCGAGTTCGGGCGTCGCGGCTTCACCGTGGTTGTGGCGCGAGAGATCGGACGTCGGGCGCCATTGGCTGAGCACCTGCTCCCAATGCTCGAGCGTTGCGGAAACCTCGCTTTTCAGATCGGCAGGCGGGGGTGATTGGCCGTGCCATTCCAGCGTCCACCGCACCCCCATCGCGGAACCATGGAGTTCGGTGGTGCGGGGAGAACGTTTCCAGAAAAGGAAACCCAGCAGCGCGAGGAAACCCAGGAGGATGGCGGCGCGTTTCATCGCAGGAACACGATGACGACGGCTCCGGCGAGAAGCAATCCCGCAACGGTGTCCTTCATCGTCCAGCGGCCGGGAGCATGGGTGAAGAACTTGAGCAGCGCTCCGGTCGGGCAGCCGTAGTGGCAGTATGCCTGCGGCAGGAAGAACGCCGCGACCAGACCTACGGTGAATATCGTAGCAGGAATGAAGGCGACGAAGCCGCTGCTCCACGTCTCGAAAGGCTCGAAGTAGGCGAGCGGGACGCCGCTGGCAAGGAATGCCAGCGCCCAGATCACGACGAGCGTGAGCCACGGCATCCGTTCCATGACCGCATGGACGCGACGGTTCAGGCTGAAACGTTTTTTAATGACCGATCCGGCAAGTGTCTGCGCCGCACCGTGCGGACAGATGCGCGTGCAGTAGATATTCTTTCCGGTAAATGCCGGAACGATCATCGCGACCGCGGTGAGCACCAGCAGAGGCAGCGCGCCTTTGAAATCCACACCATCCGCGCCCCAGCCGAGAAGTTGGTCCTGGCTGACCATCCAACCCAGGAGCACACCCGCGGCAACGGAAATCACGGCGTAGGGAAGACGGGCTTTCGGCTTCCACTTTCCTTTGCCGAAACTCAGCGACACACCCAGCGCGATCCAACCGAGCGCAAGTGCGGTCTTCCACGGGAAGCCGTTTTTCAGCTCTTCCGCGTGATGGCGGCGCAACATTTCGAAAACCGTGTCGATGACCGCATAGGTCGTGACGCTCGCGCCGCTGACGAAAAGGTATTCCGTTTCCTCCGGATTCGAGGCCATCACCTCCTCCACGGATTTTCCCGCGAAGCCGTCGGTGTATTTCATCTCCTCGCGGACATCGTCGATGTAGGGGACGTTGTCACGGCTGCCGAGGAAGCCGATCCCGAGGATCGTTTTCCCGTCTTCGGAAAGGTTCACGATGACGTCGGACGTGCCGTTGAACCCGCGGGCGGAGACACCCATCCGGCTGCTGCGAAGTACGGTTCCCATCGTAGTTCCGCCTTTGGAAACGTGATAGGATCCGGGTTCCCCGAGCGGCTCGATGCGATCCGCGCCGGGATACCATCTGGCGACGGTTTCCGGCTTCAGCGGATCCGGGAACCATTGGTCCATGCCTTTCGCGCCGAAACGGGCGGCCACACCGCGGGCGATCGCCTCGCTGGTCAACGTCGCACCGGTGACGATGCGGGGCTTGCCGGGAGCTCCAAGCGTGGATTCGGCCCTGCCGTTCCACTGGTCCCAGAAGGAAAGATCCTCGCGGACCTTGGTCACGTGGCCGGCGGTGTCCGCACTCGAAAGAAAACGCACGGCTTTCACCGTGCGCCGTGTATCGAAGACGACCAGGCTTTCGGAAGGTCCCGAGTAGCCCTGGATTTTCTCCGCCTGGGGATAGGTGCTGGTGATCCAGCCGAGGGATTCGCCGTCCTTGTCGAGCAGCGGGTAGATTCCGTCGGACGGTTCACCAAGGGAAGCGCAGGCGGGGAAAACCGCTCGCGCTTCTTCAAGGACCTTCGCGGGATCGGTTCCGGCGCTTTTCGTGGGCAGAACCCTCAGGCAGGCGAGCGCGGCGAAAACCACACCGAGGCGGTAACCCGCGATCGCCCACTTTTTCCAGCGCCGCTTCCGATCAGAGGGAAGGGGCTTTTTCGTTGAGGGACTTGCGCAGCTCATCGATGGATTCCACGCGCTCCTTGCCTGGCTTCTTCCAGAGGGCCTTCACCTCGTCGAGATGCTTGGTGTAGATGTCGCGCGGCATGCAGTCCTTCGCGGTGGCGAGGGCGGCGGCGCGGCCGACGGTGACACCCATCATGCCGATGGTCTTCATCACGCGGATGGTGCCGAGCGCGTCACGGTTCACGCTGATGTTGCGGCCGGCCATGAACAGGTTCGGAACGTTGCGCGAGTAGAGCGTGCGGTAAGGGATCGGGTAGCCGACGTTCTTGTCGACGCCTTTGCCGTGGACGGCGCGGGAGATGAACGGTTTGCCGGGGATGCTGTCCTTGTATTTATCGACCGGATAGTGGAGGTCGATCGACCAGGTGGTGTGGACCGTGGCATCGTTGAACGGCTTCTTCTCGACGATGTCTTTGCCGGTGAGCTCGACGTCACCGAGGATCTGGACGGTTTCACGGGTGCCGCCGACATAGGCGAGCCAGGTCAGCGCGGCCTTCTTGTGGCCGTCCGGATCGCGGTCGGCGTAGACGGCGTGGTTCTTGATGGAGTTCCAGGCGCTGAATGCGGCGAGGAGGTTCAGGTCGCGGATCGATTCGAGATCGTTGATCGGATGATCGTCGAAGCCGGATTCCCAGAACCATTCGGCGTGGCCGAAACCGTGACGGACGCGCGGGTAGGGGAATTGTTCCTTGTCGAAGGTGTACATCCAAGGCTGCTCGGCGAACTTCACTTCCGCAGGCTGGTTTTCCCACATCCACATGTTGCTCATGCCCATGCGGCCTTTTTCAGCCATCTTGGTGTCGGCCTTCGCCCAGAGAGCGACGAAACCGTGGCCGGTGCAATCGGAGAAGAGACGGCCGCTGACGCGCTTGATCTTGTTGCCTTCGACGTCGACCACTTTGACAGCGGCGATCTTGTCGTCCTTCATCTCGACTCCGTAGGCGTGGTGACCGAGGAAAAGCGTGATGTTCTTCTCGGCTTTGACCGCTTCGAGTTTCTTGTCATCGACGAATTCCTTCGCAGGTGCCGGGGAGGCGCTGGCCTTGTCTTCGAATTCCTTGATGATGTCGGCGAGCGGGTATTCGCTGGCCGGATAGTTGCCCATCGCCCAGACGCGGATTTCGGAGGAACCGTTGCCACCAAGCACCTTGCGGTTCTGGATCAGCGCGACCTTCGCACCCATCCGGGCCGCGGAGATGGCGGCACCGAGGCCACCGTAGCCACCACCGACGACCACAAGGTCGTAGTTTCCGGCATCTTCGATCGCGCTTGGAACGCCGTCGATTTTCCATGCGGTGCGCTCTTCGAAGGTCGCATCGGCAGGTGGGGTGAATTTTTCATCGCTGCTGAAAAGAACCGCATCGGCACGACCGTCGAATCCGGTGAGGTCCTTCAGGCCGAGTTTGGCTTTGCCAGCCTTGAGATCGATTTTACCAGCTTCCTGCCAGGTCCACTTCGTTTCACCTTTGCCGAGTTCGGCGACGAGCGGCTTGCCATCGATGGAAACCTGGAAGCGGCCGGCGCTGTCCTTGCGGCCGAGGCGCTGGGTCCAGTCGATGGTACGGACCCAGACACGGTAGTTTCCGGCGTCGGGCACGGTGATCTCGGTGGTCGCGTCCTCAACAGGCTTTCCGAGGCCGTGGGCGATCAGGTAAGGGGAACCCATCGATTCGACAAACTGGGTATCAACACCCCAACCGCCTTTGTCCGCGAATTGTTCGGCTTCAACGAGGAAAGTGCCGGCGTGAACCGGCAGGGCGGCAAGTAAGCTGATGGGTAGTAAGAATTTCATGTATGTCGTCGTGGGTTCGGGGATCTGCCAATACTCGGTGGGTTTGGGAGGTTTTTCAAAAATTCCTATTCCGAAAAGCTAAAAACCTGCAAAACGGAAATACGGAACAGAAGCACGCCCCATCAAATGGAGAGCGCTTCCTTTGTTGAAAACGCCTCGTTTTTCAGGGAGAAGCGTCGGGTCGTGCAATTGGAAAACCGGGCTTATTTTCTTCTTCTCCGCAGGGCCACGCCGGAAGCGCCCATCATGAAGAGGAGCATCGCGGAAGGCTCGGGAATGACGGCAACCAGCTCGCCGGTGGAAAGGATCATCGCGGAATAGGTTCCTGTCTGGGCGACGCCGTCGATGTTCGGATTGAGGAAACTGACCTTCGAAAGCTGGTCGGCGGTCAGACCGTTGGCGTTGGTTCCGAAATAGACCTGATCGCTTCCTCCGCCCGCGCTGTTGCCGGTCCAGTCGGTGATGACCAGCGTGCTGCCCCAGACAACCGCGGACGAATCTGCGAAACGGATGACGTTTCCAACGCTGATGAGATCCAGCTGGTTGTTGCCGACCAGAGCGAGCCTGCCGGTGGTCTCCGCGTTGCCGTTGGTGATGATGCGTCCGTTCTCAAGCGTGATGTCCGCGCTGTTGTTGAGGACATTACCCGCCGCAAGTTCGAGTGTGGAATTGCTGACCACGACCTGTGTCGAGGAATTGATGCCACCGCCGGAAACCTTCAAGCGGCCGTCGGCGACACGGGTGGTGCCTGAATAAGTGCTGGTGCCGCTGATTTCCATGGTACCGGCTCCGAGTTTGGTGAACCCGACGCCATCACCGCTGATCGCTCCGGTGAGTGCGGCATCGATGGCAGCCGAACCATTGGCGACGTCGATCACGCGGTTGCGGTTGTTGAGGTTGATCGCGTTCTCGAGGGTGAGCTTCGCGTCGGCACCGGCGGAGGAAAGTTTGAAGGTGTAGTCACCATCGGTGGCGGAGGTGGTGCTGTCGTTGCTGGTGAGGAACTGGTTGGTGCCCCACGTGACCATCGCACCTGCTCCGCCGAAATTCACAACCCTGTCCGCACCGGAGGCGCTGAGTCCGCTGTCACCGTAGAAGCGCACGTTGCCGTTGGCGCTGCCGAGCGCGTTGGAGAAATCACCGGCGGTCGCTCCGTTCAGGTCGCTGCCGATCTCAAGCACGCCGCCGCTGTTCATCACGAGCGCCGCAGTCCGCGCGTTCGTGAGATCGGTGCCTCCCGTGACGCGGACCGTGGTGCCTTGGACGAGGAAGTTGTTGTCGACCGCGATGTTTCCGCCGAAGTGGATGCGGCCGGTTCCGGAGAGGACGGTGGTTCCACCAGTCGTTCCCTGGGCGAAGGAAAGGATTCCCGTGCCATAGTGGTGCACGAACACCGAGTTCATGCCGGATGTTCCCAGCGTTCCGTTTCCGACTCCGTTTTCAGTTCCGGTGAAACTGACGTTCTTGTCGCCGGTGACCAAGATGCCGCGTCCGTTGCCGCCGGTCGCGCCACCGATGTTGTTGGTGCCCATGGCCACGGTGATGTCGGCGGCGCTGGCATCGATGGTCAGCGTTTGGAAATTGAGAGCGGCGGTCCGGCTGACGCTGCTGTTGAGCGTGTAGTTCGTCGTGACCGATGCGTTGGATCCGGTGAGCACGGTGTCGCCGGTGAGTTTTCCGATGGTTGAGGTGAGACCGGTCGCACCCGCCGCCGAACCCGTCGACAAGGTGGCGAAACCATAACCGGTGTTGTCACGGACGATGATGTTCGCCCGGTTCTGGTTCACCATGAGGAGATTCCCCGTGCCGGTGGAGGCAACGTTGGCACCGAGCGCGTTCACCGTGATGCTGTTGCCCGCGTTGCTCGACATGTCGATCAACGTCGCCGCCTGCGGGGCGTTGGTTGAATTGAACGTGCCAACCGTGAGTGCTACTCCGGAACCACCATTCGAATCAAGGGTCACCGTGTTCAAACCACCGCCGCTGGTCGGGGAATCGATGACCATCGACCCGATGGTCTCTGAAGTCGCGCCGGAGCTGCGGCCTTTGAAAGTCACAGCACCGCCACTGGGCCTGACCACGGCCGTCGCGCTGAGCGGATCGGAGGTGTTGCCGTTCGCGCTGTAATCGAACGTGAGATTTCCGCCGTAGGAACGGGCGGTGCCGGTGAAGGTATTGGTTCCTGAAAGCGTCCAGTTTCCGGAACCGCTCTTGGTGATGCCGGTGATGTTCGTGGTGGTTCCGCTGTCACCGATGGCACCTGCAATGGTGTTCGCACCTTTGGTGTAGCCTGTCAGCGTGATCGTGCGCGCGGAAGCGGTGCCGCTGCCG